>CALLYQ010000283.1 GCA_937858875.1 uncultured Lautropia sp.
GGCGGCGTCTCCTTCGCGCGACGCATCAGGTACTGGGCGAGCCCGGAGTCGGTCATCAGGTAACCGTACAACAGGCGCCTGGGCAGCGGCAGGCGCCCGAGGTCGCGCGACAGCGAGGCGCTGTAGACGATGAATCGCAGGCCGGTCAGCACGCCGGTCGCCACGACCGTTGCCAGCGATGCGCCGGCCGCCATCAGCGGCAGCGCGGCCAGTTGCGTGGTGCCCGAATAGACCAGCAGCGACATGCCGATCGCCTGCGGCAGCGTGAGCCCGGCCTGGACCATCGCGATGCCGGTCACGAGACCCCAGCAGCCGGTGCCGAAGCACGCCGGCAGCATCAGCCGGAACGCTTCGCGGCGATGCCGCCTGCGCAGCCTCGCGGACCCGGCCGCGTGCTGGCGCGAGTCGGCGGGCCGGAAGATCGCGGGCATCGCGCGAGTGTAGCCTGCGCCGGGCATTCGCTAGAATGACTTGTTTACGTCACCTCACAGCGCACCCTTGGAGAGCAACACATGTCGATGGCCGACCGCGACGGTCTGATCTGGCTGGACGGCAAGATGGTCGAATGGCGAGACGCCAAGATCCACGTCCTGACCCACTCGCTGCACTACGGGATGGCCGTCTTCGAGGGCGTACGCGCGTACAAGACCGAGTCCGGCACCGCGATCTTCCGGCTGGCCGAGCACACGCGCCGGCTGTTCAACTCGGCCAAGATCTTCCAGATGGCGATTCCGTTTTCGCCCGACGAGCTGATGCAGGCCCAGAAGGAAGTCGTCAGGGCGAACAAGCTCGAGTCCTGCTACATCCGCCCGATCGCCTGGGTCGGCTCGGAAAAGCTCGGCGTGGCGGCGCGCGGCAACACGATCCACGTATCGATCGCGGCCTGGCCCTGGGGCGCCTACCTCGGCGAAGAAGGGCTCACGAAAGGCATCCGCACGAAGATCTCGTCGTTCACGCGCCATCACGTCAACGTATCGCTGGTGCGCGCCAAGGCCAGCGGCTACTACATCAACTCGATCCTGTCGAACCAGGAAGCCACCTCGCTGGGCTACGACGAGGCGATCCTGCTCGATACCGAAGGCTACGTGTCGGAGGGCTCGGGCGAGAACATCTTCATCGTGCGCGACGGCGTGATCTACACGCCCGATCTCGCGTCCTGCCTCGACGGCATCACCCGCAACTCGGTGCTCGCGATGGCCCGGAACCTCGGCATCGAACTGCGCGAGAAGCGGATCACGCGCGACGAGCTGTACTGCGCCGACGAAGCCTTCTTCTCGGGCACCGCCGCCGAGATCACGCCGATCCGCGAAGTCGACGACCGGCAGATCGGCGAAGGCAGCCGCGGCCCGGTCACCGAGAAGCTGCAGTCGCTGTTCTTCGACATCGTGGCCGGGCGCAATCCGAAATACGCCGAATGGCTTGCACAGGTCTAGAGCCGGTCGACCAGAGGTAGAACGCGATGTCCGCTGTCCCGCAATCAGGCGACGAAGCCGTCGAAGTCGCGGCCGAGGATCTGCCGCTGTACTGTCCGAATCCGCGGATGCCGCTGTGGTCGGCGCATCCGCGCGTATTCCTCGACATCGCCACGCGCGGCGAGATCGCCTGTCCGTACTGCGGTACGGCCTACCGGCTGCGACCGGGGACCGTACTGAAGGGCCATCACTGACAGGGTCGCGGCGGCAGCGGGTACGCGCTTCGCAGCATCCCAGAAGGCTGTCGGACTATGAGCGCCCCGCTCCGCACCCTGGTCGTCGCGCCCAACTGGATCGGCGATGCCGTGATGGCGCAGCCGCTGATGGCGGCGCTGCGCCGGCAGGCGCAGCCCCAGACGATCGAGGCGCTGTGCCCGCCGCACATCGCACCGGTCTTTCGCGCGATGCGCGAGACCGACGCGGTCATCGAGGCCTCGAACACGCACGGAAAGCTCGAGCTCGGCGCCCGCTGGCGGCTCGCCCGGATGCTGCGCGCGCGCCGCTACGATCGGGCCATCGTGCTGCCG
>CALLYQ010000284.1 GCA_937858875.1 uncultured Lautropia sp.
GGCAAGTCGACCCTGCTCGCCGCGCTCACCGGTGAACTCGCCCCGGCCGCCGGCACGGTCGAACTCTTCGGCCAGCCGGTGCCGCAGCGGCAGACGCCGCAGCCGGCGCGCCGGCAGGGGCCGCAGCGGCCGGCTCGGCAGCGGCCGGAGCTGCGACGGCGCCCGCCTTGGCTTCGGTATCGATGACCGCGATCACCTCGCCGGCAGTCACGGTGCTGCCGTCTTCCTTGACGATCTGGCTGATCACGCCGGCATCGGGCGCCGGCAGTTCGAGCACGATCTTGTCGGTTTCGATGTCGATCAGGTTCTCGTCGCGGGCGACGGCTTCACCGACCTTCTTGTGCCATTGCAGCAGCGTCGCCTCGGCGACCGATTCCGACAGTTGCGGAACCTTGACTTCGATCAGAGCCATTTTTCTTGCTTCTCCGGAGGAGCTTATCGGGTATGGATGACAGGGGGCGTAGGCAAGGGCTCAGATGGCCGTCTTGCGCGTGCGCGGTTTCGGCTCGCCGGCGCGCGCCTTCGCCTTCTCGCCGAACGCCGCGGCGATCAGCTCCTTCTGCTGCGCGTAGTGCTTGTCGTAGTAGCCGACGGCGGGCGAGGCCGACGGTGCACGTCCGGCGTAGCTCAGGCGCTGCCCGTCGGCGAGCGCCTCGACGATGTGGTGCTGGATGTAGAACCACGCGCCCTGGTTCTGCGGTTCGTCCTGGCACCAGACGACGTCGGTCGCGTTCGGATATTTCTTCAGCTCGGCGGCAGACGACCTGCGTGGCGTTCGGGAACCTGCGCATCTCGGCTTCGAAGGCCTTGTGGGCGAACGGGTACAGCTGCTCGATGCGCACCAGCGCCACGTCGTCGCGCTCGCGTTCGCGCCGCGCCGCCACCAGGTCGTAGTAGACGCGGCCGGTGCAGACGATGACGCGGCGCACCTTGTCGACGTCGATGCTCGCGTCGGTCTCGCCGATCACCGGGCGGAACTCGCCGGTGGCCAGTTCCTCGAGCGGAGACACGGCCTCCTTGTGCCGCAGCAAGGACTTCGGCGTGAGGATGATCAGCGGCTTGCGGAACATCCTGATCATCTGCCGGCGCAGCAGGTGGAAGATCTGCGCCGGTGTCGTCGGCTGGCAGACCTGCATGTTGTGCTCGGCGCACAGTTGCAGGAAGCGCTCGGGGCGCGCCGACGAATGCTCGGGACCCTGCCCCTCGTAGCCATGCGGCAGCATCATCACGAGCCCGTTCGCACGGCCCCACTTGGTCTCGCCCGACGAGATGAACTGGTCGATGACGACCTGTGCACCGTTGACGAAGTCACCGAACTGCGCTTCCCAGATCACCAGCGTGTTCGGGTCCGAAGCGGCATAGCCGTATTCGAAGGCGAGCACCGCTTCTTCGGACAGCACCGAGTCGATGACGATGAACTGGCCCTGGTCCTCGGTGACGAACTGCAGTGGAATGTAGGCACCGGCATCCCACTTCTCGCGGTTCTGATCGTGCAGGACCGAATGGCGGTGCGTGAAGGTGCCGCGGCCCGAGTCCTGGCCCGACAGCCGCACGCCGTAGCCGGAAGCGACGAGCGTGGCGAAGGCCAGATGTTCGCCCATGCCCCAGTCGAGCGGCTGCCTGCCTGCGGCCATCGCACGGCGGTCGTTGAGCACCTTCTCGACCAGCGGATGCAGCTTGAAGCCTTCGGGGATGGTCGTGATCCGTTCGCCGATCCTGTTCAGCTCGGCCAGCGGCAGCGCGGTATCGGCGCTGTCGGTCCACTTGCGGTTCAGAAACGGCAGCCAGTCGACGGCGAACTTGCTCTTGAAGTTCGTGATCACCGGATCGACCGTGTGCTTGCCTTCGTCCATCGCGCTGCGATAGTCGGCGACCATCTGGTCGGGCAGCTCGGCCGGCACGACGCTCTGCGCGACCAGCTTGTCGGCGTAGACCTTGCGTGCGCCCGGATGCTGGGCCACCTTCTTGTACATCATCGGCTGCGTGACCGCCGGCGTGTCCTGCTCGTTGTGGCCCAGCTTGCGGTAGCAGACGATGTCGACGACGACGTCCTTGCGGAACTCCTGGCGGAATTCGAGCGCCAGCTGTGTCGCGTAGACGACCGCCTCGGCGTCGTCGCCGTTCACGTGCAGCACCGGCGCCTCGATCATCTTGACGACGTCGGTGCAATAGATCGTCGAGCGCGTGTCGCGCGGGTCCGACGTGGTGAAGCCGATCTGGTTGTTGATGACGATGTGCACGGTGCCGCGCGTGCCGTAGCCGCGCGTCATCGCCAGGTTCAGCGTCTCCATGACGACGCCCTGCCCGGCGAAGGCCGCATCGCCGTGCACCAGCACCGGCAGCACCTGGTCGCCGTTGCGGTCGCCGCGCCTGACCATCCGCGCCTTGGCCGACCCCTCGACGACCGGGTTGACGATCTCCAGGTGCGAGGGGTTGAAGGCCAGCGAC
This sequence comes from uncultured Lautropia sp., assembly GCA_937858875.1. GTDB lineage: Bacteria > Pseudomonadota > Gammaproteobacteria > Burkholderiales > Burkholderiaceae_E > Zeimonas. Next base: position 2,449 of record CALLYQ010000284.1, read on the forward strand.
AGGTGCACCGGGCCGCCCGGCGTGGACACGTCGCTCGAGAAGCCCTTGTGGTACTTGACGTCGCCGCTGGGCAGCGCGTCGGCGTGGTGGCCTTCGAATTCGGCGAACAGGTCCTTGGGCATCTTGCCCAGCGTGTTCACCAGCACGTTCAGGCGCCCGCGGTGCGCCATGCCGATGACGATCTCCTGGATGCCCGCCTTGCCGGCGCCCTGGATCAGTTCGTCCATCGCCGCAATGAAGCTCTCGCCGCCTTCGAGCGAGAAGCGCTTCTGGCCGACGTACTTCGTGTGCAGATAGCGCTCGAGGCCCTCGGCCGCGCTCAGCCGCTCGAGGATCCGCTTCTTCTTCTCGGGCGAGTAGCTGGGCCGCGCGCGCGTCGATTCGAGACGCTCCTGCAGCCAGCGCTTCTGCGCTTGGTCGCTGATGTACATGAACTCGGCGCCGATCGACCCGCAGTAGGTCTCGCGCAGCGCCTGCAGGATGTCGCGTTGTCGAAGCCGAAGTAGGTGTTGGCCGCCGAATAGATGTTGGCGTGGTCGCCTTCGGTGAAATCGTAGAACGCCGGCTCGAGTTCCGGGATGTGCGGACGTTCCTGGCGCTTCAGCGGGTCGAGATCGGCCCAGCGCGAGCCGACGTTGCGATAGGCGGCGATCAGTTGCTGGACATAGACCTGCTTGCGGGCGGTGGCGGCGTCGCCGCCCATCATCCGCGGCTGCAGCTGCCCTTCGCGCGCGCGTTCGGCGAACGACTGGACGATCGGTGCGTGTGCGACGTCGCGGGCCTCGGTCGTGCCGTCGGCCGCAGGCAGTTGCTGCAGGCTGTCGAACCAGGCACGCCAGGCCTCGGGGACCGAGCCGGGATTGTCGAGATAGCTCTCGTACAGCTCTTCGACGTACGGAGCGTTGCCGCCGAACAGATAAGAGTTCGAACGGAAGGTTTTCATCATGGCTTCACCTTGTTGAACGAGTTTCTCGTCAAAGATGCCCGGACGTCCGAAACAGGACGCCGGCGATGCCCTCGCCGGCTTCCGGCGGGGGGCTCGAGACCAGGAAATGGAGGGGGAGGATCAGGGCATAGGCAGCTTTGGCGAACCTCGCGATGGTACCACTACGCGCTCGAAGGTCTGCCTGTACGCGTCGGCGCGCACGCCCCCGAGCGCGACCGCGCGCTTCGCGGCCTCGCGCGCCGCCACGGTGTCGCCGGCTTCGGAGAGCGCGTGCGCGAGGTTGTTCCAGGCATCGGCAAAATCGGGGTGGCGCTCGACCGCGTACTGCCAGACAGCGCGCGCGCGGGCGCGTTCGCCGAGCGCCCAGGCCGCATTGCCGCGCCCGAGCAGCACGACCCGGTTGTCCGGAAAACGCTCGAACAACGCTTCCCAGGTCTGCGCGGCGGCGGCCGGCGCGACGCGTTCGAGCGCAGCGGCCGCGCGCAGCAGCGCATCTTCGTCGGTGCCGGCAGGCAGGCGCTGTGCGGGAGTCACCGCCATCGCCCACGAGCCGCCGCGCACCCAGGTGCGCTCGAACACGTGCAGCGACTGCGGCACGGCCTCGTCGACACCGGTGTGCAGCAGCACCGTTTCGGCCGCCAGGTCGTAGCCGATCAGTACCGCGTAGTGCCAGACCGGGGCGATCGACAGCCCCAGGTTCTGGAACACGATCGCCGGCACGCCGCCAGCCACGGCATCGAGCGGCGCGTCGAGACCATTGCGAAGCCGTGTCGCGAGCAGGCCGCGACGCCTGGGAGCTGCCAGCATTTCGGCCTGAAGCGCCCCTCGTCTGGCCGGTATCCAGACCTCGGGAACCAGCGTCTCGGGCGCCACCGGCACGCCGGCGTGGCTCATGGCCATCGCCAGCGCGGCAGGTCCGCATTCGTAGTCGCGCTGCGCAAAGAACGGCACGCCGGCCAGGCGCGCCTGCCGGGCCAGGGGCAGCTCGTCTGCCGTCGGCGCTTGGCCGGGCCGGGCTGCACCGCTCGCTGCGCGCTTGAGCGCCGCCGATTGCGGTGCGGCACAGCCGCCGGCGATCAGAGGCGCGGCAAGCAGCGCCCGCAGTGCGCGCCGCCGCGTCAACGGACCGGCTGGGTGAACGGGAAGACCTTCGTCAAGCCGAGGATGTCGGTGACCAGAAGCACGATGAACACGGCGAACAACACGCCGAGCACGCTGCCGCCTGCAGGCAGCGTGTCGAGGCGGCCCGCCAGTTCCCGGACTTCTTCGTCGCCGAGCAGCGCAACGCGCGCGTCGACCTCGGCCGGGTCGACACCGAGCGCGAGCATCTGCGCGCGCACCTCGTCGCGTGCCAGCCAGTCGCCGATGGCCGCCCGGCTGCCGTCGATCTGTGCCGTAGCGAGCGCTTCGTCGGTCGCCACGAGTCGCGCCGAGGCGGGTGCCGGAAAACCGGTGGTGCCGATCAGCGCGACGACGAGCAGCATCGCGAGCAGGCGGGAGAGTCCTTGCTTGAGCGTCATGGCCGCTTCCTTGTCCAGAAGTGGATTGGCGCCATCCGGAGCGGATAGGCCACCCAGTGTGCACCGCAGGCAGGTCGCCGGCAATCCATGCGGGCAGGCGCAACCGCCGGTCGGCCCGGGCGTATCCGGAACGACAGTGGGGTTCCCCCTCTCCTGCCCGGGGAGTAGACTCGACTGGATACCAAGCCTGCGATCCGGGTCCCGAGGCAACAAGGCAGACATCGGGGCGCAGCGTGCTGCAGGAGGAGACATTGCAGTCGACCGACATCTCGCACCCCGACTATTTCCACCGCGTGGTGGACTGCCAGTGGGCCTGTCCCGCGCATACCCCGGTTCCCGAATACATCCGGCTCATCGCCGCCGGGCGCCACAGCGACGCCTACATGGTCAACTGGCGATCCAATGTCTTCCCCGGCATTCTCGGGCGCACCTGCGACCGTCCCTGCGAACCCGCCTGTCGACGCGGCCGCGTCGAGGAGGCGCAGTCCGAACGGCCCGAGCCGGTCGCGATCTGCCGGCTCAAGCGCGTTGCGGCCGACCTGAAAGACGACATCCGCCACCGGCTGCCGCGCCCGCCGTCGCGCCATGACGCCGCGCGCATCGCCTGTATCGGCGGCGGGCCGGCCTCGCTGACCGTCGCGCGCGATCTCGCCGCGATCGGCCACCACGTCACGATATTCGACGAAGGCCGCAGCGCCGGCGGCATGATCCGCACGCAGATCCCGCGCTTTCGGCTGCCGGAGAGCGTGATCGACGAAGAGACCGGCTACATCCTCGATCTCGGCGTCGACTTCCGCGCCGACACCCGCATCGATTCGATGCGCGCGCTCCTCGAGCAGGACTTCGACGCGGTC
>CALLYQ010000285.1 GCA_937858875.1 uncultured Lautropia sp.
CGACCGGCTGATCGTCGTGCGCCCCGACCTGCTCGTCGCGCGCGGCGCCGATGGCGTCTACGACGGTGCCGACATCGTCGAGCGCCTCCAGTCCGGTCAGCCCGACGAAGGCGCCGACGGCGAAACGCCGCGCTTCTCGGTCGCCAACATCCAGTTGATCGGCGGACGGGCGCGCCTGGTCGATCGCAAGCTCGACCTGGCGCACGAGGTGGCCCGGATCGGCTTCGGCGTGCCCTTCGTGTCGAGCCTGCCGGTGGATCAGGACATCGAGGTCGTTCCGAGCCTCGAACTGCTGCTCGACGGTGCGCCGGTGCGTGCCGACGGCCACCTGCTGCCGTTCGGCGACGAACGTGGCGGAGAGATCCTGCTGGCCGTCGATGGGTTCGACCTGACGCGGCTGCTGCCGCATCTGCCCGACACGCTGCCGGTCCGGCTCGTGTCGGCGGCGCTGGACGGCCGCCTGACGACCCGCTTCGTCGCGCCGCAGGCCGCGCCGGCCAGGATCCTGGTCCGCGGCGATGCCGGTCTCGCCGACGTCGAGCTCAGGCAGCCCGACGATCGCCCGCTGTTGAAGCTGGCCGGCGTCGATGCTCGCGGGATCGAGTTCGAGCCGATGGCGTCGCGGCTCGCCCTGGATCTGCTGCGGGTGCGCGCGCCCGAGATCGAAATCGAGCGACGCAAAGGCGAAGCTCGCTTCCTGGATCCGGTGCTGCGTGCGCTGGAGGCGTCGGCCGGTTCGTCGGCTACCGGCTCGCCGGCGGTCGAGCCTCCCGCCTTCGAGTGGTCGGTCGGCACGATCGAGGCCGAGCAGGGTCGCCTGCGCTTCGCCGACCAGGCTTTCGAACCGAAGCCGCTGGAGTTGGTTCTCGACGAATGGCAGACGACGCTGACCGGCCTGTCCTCGCTGCAGTCGTCGCCGGCCCGGATCGAGCTGGCCGCCACGGCAAGCGACGGCGCGCGGATCGAATCGAGCGCCAATGCGCGCATCGAGCCGCTGGCCGTCGGTGGCGAAGCCGCGGTCCGTGGCGTTTCGATAGCGCAGTGGTCCTGGCTGGCGGGGCCGGCGCTGAAGCTTTCCGTCGGTGGCGGAGAGCTTGCGGCGTCGACCCGTTTCGAAGTCGGGCAGCCGGAGGATCCGGCGGCGCCGCTGCGCTGGAAACTGAGCGAAGGCCAGGTCGAAGTCAACGGACTGCGGGCGCTCGATCAGGATAGGGAGGTCGTGCAGATTGCCAGCCTGGCTGCGAACGGGCTCGAAGTCGATCCGGCGCCGCAGCGCATTACCGTCGACGCCGTGACGCTCGATGCCGGCAAGGCGAAGCTCAGCCGCGACGCCAAGGGTGGTCTCGATGCGATGAGTTGGTGGGATCCCGGGCGCACGGCCGGCAAGCCCGCAAACGCCGGCACGAACGCCACCGATTCGGCGGCGAGTGCCGACGGGGGCTGGCGGTTCGCCCTCCGCAAGGCCCGTGTCGGCAACACTGCAGTCGCACTCGAATACGCGCCGGTGTCCGGCGAGCGTTTTCCGCCGCTGAATGTGTCGGCGCTCGAGATCGAGACGGGCGAATGGGCCAGCGATTCGAAGTCGCCGTTGACGGTCAGCCTGAAGGGCGCCGTCGGCGACCGGGGCCGCCTCGAAGCGCGCGGGACCGTCACCCCGGATACCGGCGCAGTCGATCTGTCGCTGATGGCCCGATCGCTGCCCCTGCAGGCGGCGCAGCCCTGGCTGCCGGTCGACGTCAACGCGCGGATCCGTGGCGGCGATCTGTCGGCCGACGGCGAACTGGTGCTGTCGACCGCACACGACGGCGCGCTGGAAGGCGGATGGCAGGGCGCGGTGTCGGTTGCCGATCTCGCAACGCGGCTCAAGCGCGAGCGGCCCGCGGCAGGCCCGGCCAGCGAGTTGCCTGGCAGTGGCGTGGCCGACAGCGGGGCGCGCGGCGGCAACCGCTTCGATGGCGACCTGCTGCGCTGGAAGATGCTGCGCTTGCCGGCGTTGAAGGTCGGCCTGTCGCCGTTCGCGGTCGACGTCGGCGACGTTGCGCTCGATGGTCTGCAGTCCCGGCTCGTGATCAACCCGCAGGGTCGGTTCAACCTGCAGGACCTGTTCGGCGACGAACCTGCGGAAGCGCCGGCCGATGGCGCGCCCGCTGGCTCCGGTACCGCGCAAACCGCCGGTGCCGCACCGACCGCCGATCCGACCCAAACCGCCGACTCGGCGCAAACTCCCGAGGGGGCCCCGCCCGCCGACGACGGCCCGGACACGCTGGGTGGCAATCCGGGACCGCTGCCGCCGGTGAGCCCGCCGCCGAAGGCCGATGCGCCACCGATCCGGATCGGCACGATCACGCTGACCGACGGCAACATCGATTTCAGCGATTTCTTCATCAAGCCGAACTACTCGGCGAACCTGACCGCGCTCGGCGGAACGATCGGCGCGATGAGCGCCGGACAGCCCGGCGACATCGCCTTGAAAGGCCGGATCGACAATACCGGCACTGTCGAGGTCGCCGGCCGGATCGACCCGATCGGCGAACCGCTGTTCCTCGACCTGCGCGCCGATGCGCAGGACATCGACCTGCCCGCGCTGTCGCCGTACTCGGCCAAGTACGTCGGCTACGGCATCGAGAAGGGCAAGCTGTCGGCCAGCGTCGAGTACCGGGTCGTGAACGGACAACTGACCGCGCAGAACCAGATCGTCCTCGACCAGCTGACCTTCGGCGAGGAGGTCGACAGCCCCGATGCGCTGGATTTGCCGGTGCTGTTCGCCGTGTCGCTGCTGAAGGACCGTAACGGCGTCATCGACGTGCAGTTGCCGATCAGCGGCTCGCTCGACGATCCGCAGTTCAGCATCGGCGGCATCGTGCTCAGGCTCGTCGGAAACCTGATCGTCAGGGCCGTGACGGCTCCGTTCTCGCTGATCGCCAGCCTGGTCGGAGGCTCCGCCGAAGAGCTGTCGTCGCTGCCGTTCGACGCCGGCGAGGCGGCGCTCGACGAGGCCGCCCGCCAGCGGCTCGGAAGCCTTGCGAAGGCACTGACCGAGCGCCCCGGTCTGAAGCTGGAGATCGGCGGACGCATCGCGCACGCTGACCTCGACGCGCAGCGGCGTGCGACGCTCGACGCGCGGCTGAAGAGGCTGAAAGGCGGAGCCGACGGCGCGAAACCCCGGCGCGGCGATACGAACGCTCCGTTGTCGCCGGACGAGCGGCGCGAGCTGATCGAGCAGGCCTGGACGGCCGCGCAGCCGAAGCCGGTGCCGCGTGGCGAACGACCGTCGGTCGAGGCGATGGAGGCGCAGCTGCTCGAGAGCATCGAGGTCCGCGAAGGCGCTCTGCGCGAGCTGGCGAATCGCCGCGCGCAAGCCGCGAAGGACTGGCTGGCCGGCGACGGCGGGATCGAAGCCTCGCGGCTGTTCGTCACCGCCGCGAAATTGCCGGGCGAAGCGCAAGACAGCGCCGGCGACGAACTCATCGGCGTCGAGATGAAGCTCGGCGGCTGAAGGGCCAGGGCAGCCGGGCCCGCCGGCTCCTCAGTCGATTTCGACGACAAGCTTCGCGTCGAAGGCCGGATTCTCGTTGACGCCGTCGCGGGCGTAGCCGCGCGGATTGCAGACGATGCGGGTGCCGTCGACGCGGTAGTCGAAGCTGTCGTGCGTGTGTCCGTGCACCCAGAGCCGGACCCGGTCGCCGCCCATCAGGTGCTCGGCCTGCGAGACGAAGGCGGCGTTGATCGGCGAGCCGGCGAAGCGCGGGTGGATGCTGCGCGGCGATGGTGCGTGATGGGTGATCACGACGGTCGGCCCCGTGTGCGCCATCGCCAGGCGCTCGTCGAGCCATCGTGCCGCGCGCTCGAACAGCAGCGCCGAATCCTCCGGCGTGAACGGGCGGGTCGAATGTTCGCCATCTTCGACCACGATGCGGCTGAAATCCCGGCTGAAACGCTGCGCCACCCGCATCGCGTCGGCGCGCGCCGCACCGTCGCCGAACAGCATGAAGTCGGTCCACAGCGTGGCGCCGAGGAAGCGCACGCCGTCTACGATCGCTTCGTTTCGGTCGAGGACACGAATCGTGCTGCCTGCGCACAGCGCGCGCATTTCATCGAGTACCGCCGACATCTCGCCGCCGTAGAACTCGTGATTGCCCGGCACGTAGAGCACCGGCCGGTCGAAGCGGCGCGCCCAGGCGAAAGCCTCGGCCGGCCGCCCGAGGTCGCCTGCCAGGATCACCAGGTCGGCGTCGGTGTCGGGCAGCGGCAGTTCGCCGCGGCTCAGATGCAGGTCGGACAGGACATTGAGGCGCACGGCAGGACCGGCTCCGTCGCTTGCGTTCGGCCGGTCGATCTTCTCATACGAAGGCCGCCGGCACCGGGTCTTCGCCGAGCGCCTGCCGCAGGACCGCCCAGTGCATCGCTTCGTCGCCGAGGATGCTTGCGGCCGCGCGTGCCAGCTCGCGGTTGTCGAACACGGGGACCGCATCGAGGTAGGCAGCGACCGCCCCTTCTTCGAGGCCGGCGGCGAACCGCAGTACGTCGGACTGCTGCTTCAGCGAATCGGTCGGGAACGTGTACTTCGGCTTCGCTGCGACGGGCTTGCCGCCGAACTGTTCGACGGTGCGCGCGAGCAGGTCGGCGTGCGCCTTGTGATGCCCCTGGAAGCTCAGTGCCACTGCAAGCACGGGCTTTTCGAGCAGGCCGCTTTCGGCACCGAGCTGATAGGCGGCGATCGCCTCGAATTCGGAGGCCAGCGCCGCGTTCAGCACGCCCACGTCACGCGCGACGGTCTTGCTGCCGGCCGCGCCCTGGCCGCGTGCGAGCTTCGGTGTGCCGGCGAGCAGCGCGATCGCGGTGCCGGACAGCAGCAGGCCCGAGTGGACGACGAAGGACCTGCGACGCAGTTGCGCAATCTGGCGGAAAACGATCGTTTCGGACATGACATTGCTCCGGTTCGGTGGACCACGGGTTCAGCCCTGCTCGGGCGGCTTCGAAGGCGCGCATCCGGTCGCAGCGCCGTCACGCTCCATGACGTCGGCGGCCGCGGCATCGATGCGCTCCAGTACGCCGGCGACGATCCGGTCGCAGCGCTCGCCTGCGAACGAGAAGGCATCGTCGAGGCAGGTATCGAATTCGCGCGCCAACGCGTCTCGCAGCCTGCCGCGTGCGCGGAAATAGCGGGTACGTACGGTCGGCTGCGGAATGCCGAGGCACTGCGCGGTCTGCTCGACGCTCAGGTCCTCGACGGCGCGCAGCACGAACACGACCCGCAGCTCGGCGGGCAAGCCGTCGATCGCGGCCTCGATCAGTTCCCGCATCTGGGCACGCAAGGCCGCGCGCTCGGGCTGCTCGAAGGGGCCTTCGCTCGCGTCGCCCATGTCCTCGTCCTCCTCGCCGTCGTGCCTGGCCCGGTCGCCGCCGAGCCAGATGACATCGGCGC
>CALLYQ010000286.1 GCA_937858875.1 uncultured Lautropia sp.
CGCGCAGGTTGGTGATGCAGGCCAGGCCGTTCTTGCCGTTGATGTTCATCGCGTCCGAGCCGCAGACGCCTTCGCGGCACGAACGACGGAACGACAGGCTGTCGTCGACCTGGCGCGCCCGCATCAGCAGGTCGAGCAGCATCCGGTCGTTCGGACCGGGCTGCAGGTCGAAATCCTGCATTCGCGGGCGCGCATCGGTGTCCGGATCGAACCGGTATATCCGCAGTTTCACGCGATCTGCCCTCCCAGTGCGAAGAGCACCCGGGTCATCACGGCGACGAGTACCGTCGCCACCAGCAGCAGCACGGCAAAACGCAGCGCGCGCTGGTGCAGGTAATCGAGCACGACATCGCGCGCGCCGACCCAGGCGTGCAGCGCGATGGCGCCGAAGAACAGTGCGATCAGCACGGCGCCATGCGCGCTCGACGTGAAGGCGCGCCAGTCCTCGTAGCTGGGCGCCGGCCAGAACAGCAGGCGCAGGCCACCCAGCGCAAGCAGCACCAGGACCAGCAATACGCTCAGGCGCTGCAAGACCCACGCACGCTGACCGGAAAACAGTCTCATGACGCCACCCCGCTCCACAGGCAAGCGACGAGGATCGCGAGCGCGACGACGGATGCCGCGACGTTCACGAACCAGGCGCTCGCACGTGCGGTCGCCAGCCGGTGGCCGACACCGAGGTCCATCAGCAGGTGCCGGATGCCGGCGAGCAGGTGGTGCGCAATCGCCCAAGCGATGACGGCAATCGCGATCGACACCCATGGCGACGCGCGCAGCGCCAGAAGCGCGCGGAATTCGGCCTCGCTGCGCAGCGATCGCTCGAGCGCCTGCGCGGCCAATGGCAGTGCAACGAGCAGCAGCACGCCGGAGATCCGGTGCCCGATCGATGCGATCGCACCGACCGGGAACCGGATCGCGAAGAGGTTCAGGAATCGGGGTGCCGTTTCGCGCGAACGGGTCATCGCATCGGCCGTATCGGATCGGCTTGACAGTCGCAATCGGCCTCTCCGGCGATTGCACGATGAAGCTGCTCGAAGCGCTTCTCGACCGGAGACGGGAACAAGGGGTCGGCGTCGCCGTCGGCTGTCGAGCGCTCGATCCGTGCGAAGTCGTCGGCATCGAGCGCGGTCACCGCCGCCGGAAACAGCGTGGCCTCCTCGGTCACCATGTTCTCGTGCAGGCGCTGTGCGTACAGCCGCAGGTTGGACTCGAGCAACGCGCGCGGCATGCCTTCGTCGCGCACCGCCGACTCCAGGTCGCGCAGCAGTTCGCTGCCCTGCTTCACGAGCGTTGAGTGCTGCGTCTCGATCTCGGCGACCTGCCCGGGCGTCAGCGCGTTCTTCTCCAGCAGGCGCCTGGCGATCCGGTCTTCGAGGGCATGATGCCGAAGGTCGGGATAATGGGTCAGGTAGAACAGCGCGTCGACCAGCAATCCGATGTTCGGCGCCAACGGATCGGCAAGCAGCACCGGCTGCGTCTGCAGCAGCCGCACCAGCCGCTGCAGGTCGAGGTGATCGGCCAGCAAGCTGCCGACGACATCGTGCATGTCCCTGCTCCCCCAGCAACGGCGACCCGCCCGGCAAGGCGTCGCCGTTGCTGTTCAATCTGTACCGGACCTACATCATGCCCATCTCGAGACGGGCGGCCTCGCTCATCATCTCGCGGTTCCAGGGCGGATCCCAGACGAGGTCGACGTCGACGTCCTCGACGCCGGGAATGGTCAGCAGCTTCTCGCGCGCCTCGTCGGCGATCGTCATTCCCATGCCGCAGCCCGGGGCGGTCAGCGTCATCCGCACGTCGAGCCGGAAACCGCCGTCGGGCAGCGAAATCGCCTGGCACAGATAGACCAGGCCGAGGTTGACGATGTCGACCGGGATCTCCGGGTCGTAGCAGGTCGCCAGCCGGCGCCAGGCGGCCGCCTCGATCGAATCGGCCGTGCGTTCGGCCGGATCGGCCAGCGCTTCGTGATCGCTGAAGCCGGCATCCCCGGCATCTTCGGGATCGAGCCCCAGCGCGTCGGCGTCGGCGCCTGCGACGCGGTACAGGTTGCCGCCGACCATGACGGTGAAGTTGCCGCCGAGCCGCTGCGTGATGTCGGCGCGGCTGCCGGCCGGCAGCGTGGTGGCGGTGCCCCACGGGACCATCGTCGCCGTGCAGTCGCGGGTCAGTTCGACTCGCGTGATGTCATGCATTCGATTGCCCATCGTTACTCCCTACTCGGTCTTGGCCGTCTCGCGTGCACCGCTCAGCGCGTTGTGCAGCGTGTGCCAGGCGAGCGTCGCGCACTTGACGCGCGCCGGAAATTCGCGCACCCCGGCCAGCACCTGCAGCTTGCCGAAGTCGCGCTCGGGCGCTTGCTCGGTCAGCAATGCGTGGAAATCGCGGAACAAGGCTTCGACCTCGTCGACCGGATGGCCCTTGACCGCCTCGGTCATCAGCGAGGCCGAAGCCTTCGAGATCGCGCAGCCGTGACCGACGAAGCTGACGTCGGCGACGCGACCGTCTTCCAGTCGCAGGTAGACGGTCAACTGGTCGCCGCATAGCGGGTTGTGCCCGTCGGCCACGTGATCGGCCTCGGGCATCGGATGAAAGTTCCGCGGCTTGCGGTTGTGATCGAAGATCACTTCCTGATAGAGCTCGCGAAGATCGGCATGCGCGATGCCGCCGCCATGGGCCCCCGTCATGCGTCGCTCCTCGTGCCGAACATCCGTTGCGCCTTGGCGATCGCGTCGACCAGCGCAGCCACGTCGCGCTCGCCGTTGTACAGCGCGAACGACGCGCGCGCCGTGCCGGGGATGCCGAAGCGCGTCATCACCGGCATCGCGCAATGGTGGCCGGCGCGGATCGCGACGCCTTCGCTGTCGAGGATCGTGCCCAGGTCGTGCGGGTGGATTCCGTCGACCATGAAGGAAACGATCCCCGCCTTGACGGCGGCCGTGCCGATCAACTGCACGCCGGGCACGGCCTGCAGCGCATCGGTGGCGTGCGCGAGCAGCGCCGCTTCGTGCGCGGCGATCCGCTCGAGCCCGATCCCGCGCACATAGTCGATCGCGGCCGCGAGGCCGACGGCGCCGGCGATGTTCGGCGTGCCGGCTTCGAAGCGCTGCGGTGGATCGGCCCAGGTGCTGCCTTCGAAGGCGACGGTGCGAATCATGTCGCCGCCGCCTTGCCAGGGTGGCATCGCTGCGAGCAGCTCGCGTCGCCCGTACAGCGCGCCCGTGCCGGTCGGCCCATAGAGCTTGTGGCCCGAGAACGCGTAGAAGTCGCAGCCCAGCGCCTGCACGTCGACCGGCTGGTGCGCGACCGCCTGTGCGCCGTCGACCAGCACGACCGCGCCGACCGCGTGCGCACGCTCGACCATTTCGCGCACCGGGTTCACGGTGCCCAGCGCGTTCGACACGTGGACCAGCGCGACCAGCCGCGTGCGCTCGCCGAGCAGCGATTCGTAGGCGCCCGGTTCGAGCTCGCCCGCGTCGGTGATCGGCACGACCTTCAGCACTGCGCCGGTCTGCTCGCAGACCAGTTGCCAGGGCACGATGTTCGAGTGGTGCTCCATCGACGTGAGCACGATCTCGTCGCCGGGCTTCAGATTGGCGCGCGCCCAGCTCTGCGCGACCAGGTTGATCGCCTCGGTCGTGCCGCGCGTGAAGACGATCTCGTCGGCGTGCGCGGCATTGAGCAGGCCGCGCACGCGCTCGCGGGCGAGCTCGTAGAGGTCGGTCGCATGCTGCGACAGCCAGTGCACTCCGCGGTGGATGTTCGCGTTCGATTCGCGATAGAACGTGCGCTCGGCCTCGATGACCTGCCCGGGCTTCTGCGTGGTCGCGCCGTTGTCGAGATAGACGAGGCGCCGGCCACGCACCGGCCGAGCGAGGATCGGGAAATCGGCCGCATGGGCCTCGAGCCCGGCGGCCTCCGCATGCTGGATGACGGCACTCATCGCGGTTTCCTCGTTGCCATCGGCGCGCTCATCGAAGCGCCTCCATCGATTCGGCGCCCGGCAGCCGCGCCCGGATCGCTGCGCCGGCGCGCCGGCGCAGCGGCAGCAGCTCGATGCGCAACAACGCCTCGACGGCGAACGCGTAGGTCAGCAGGTTGCGTGCCTCGGTTTCGCCGATGCCGCGCGTGCGCAGGTAGAACAGCGTGGCCTCGTCGAGCTGGCCGACCGTCGCGCCGTGCGCGCACTTGACGTCGTCGGCGTAGATCTCGAGTTCGGGGCGCGCGTCGGTTTCGGCGCGCGGCGACAGCAGCAGGCTGTCGGTGCGCTGAACGGCGTCGGTGCGGATCGCGCCCGGGCCGACCAGGATGCGGCCGGTGAACACGCCGCGCGCGGCGTCGTCGAGGATGCCGCGGTAATACTCGCGGCTGACGCCGCGCGGCTGCGCGTGGTCGATCCGCGTGTGATGATCGACGTGCCGCTTGCCGTCGACGTGGTACAAGCCGTTGAACAGCGTCTCGCAGGCCTCCCCGTCGAAACGCGTGGTGATGTCGTTGCGCGCCAGTCGCGCGCCGAAGGACATCGAATGCGAGGCGAAGTTCGAGCCGCGCCCCTGCACCGCGTCGATGGCAGCCAGATGGATCGCCTGCGGATCCTCCTGCTGCAGCTTCAGGTGCGTGATCCGGGCGTCGGCGTGCACTTCGATCCGAGTCACGACGTTCGTCAGCGTGGCTGCGCCTGCGTTGGCGGTGCTGCCGTTGGTCGCGCCCTCGTCGGCAGCCGGCTGCGCACCGCTGCCCGGATAGTGCTCGACGATCGTCGCCTGCGCGTTGGCCCCGGCGACGATCAGGTTGCGGGGATGGCTGGCCGCACCGCCGCTCGCGGCGATGAACACCAGGTTGATCGGCTGTTCGACGGCGACGCCGGGTGCCAGCCGAACGACCGCGCCGTCGCCGGCGAAGGCCGCGTTCAGCGCCTGCGGCGCCTGCTCGATCGAGCAGTTGCGACAGCGCCGCGACTTCGGCGCCTGCCGGCAGCGCACCCACATGCGACAGCTGCGGCACGAAACGGCCGTCGACGAAGACCAGCCAATGGCCGTTCTCGTCGTCGGCCCGCAAGCCGGCGACCGTTTCCCGGACGGCGGCGTCCACGCCAGCCCGCTCCGGCGCCGGCGGCGCGAAATCGGCGTCACCGAGGAACAGCAGCGAGGTATGGCGCCAGTCTTCGAGCTTGCTCGACGGCCAGCCGAGTTCGGCGAAGCGCTCGATCGCCTCGCGGCGCCGCTCGGCGAGCCAGGGCAGACTGGCGCCGGGCAGGCGCGGCGCCTGCTCGCGGAACGCGCCCAGCCAGCGTTCGACACTGCTCATCTCGCGGCTCCCGGTCGTGCCGGCGCCGGCCGCGGTTCGGAGGCCTTGCCGATCCATGCGTAACCGCGCGCCTCGAGTTCCTGCGCCAGTTCGGGGCCCCCCGAGTGCGCGATCCGACCCTGCGACAGTACGTGCACCTTGTCGGGCACGATGTAGTCGAGCAGCCGCTGGTAGTGCGTGATCACGATCATCGAGCGCTCGGGGCTGCGCAGGCGATTCACGCCGTCGGCGACGACGCGCAGCGCATCGATGTCGAGCCCCGAGTCGGTCTCGTCGAGCACAGCCAGCTTCGGCTCGAGCAGCGCCATCTGCAGCACCTCGTTGCGCTTCTTCTCGCCGCCCGAGAAGCCCTCGTTGACGCCGCGGTACAGGAATTCCTCTTTCATGCCGACGGCCTTCATCTCGCTCTTGACGCGCGCGAGGAAGTCCATCGCATCGAACTCGGGCAGTTCGCGGTGGCGGCGCACGGCGTTGACCGCGGCCTTCAGGAAGTAGGCGTTCGAGACGCCCGGAATCTCGACCGGGTACTGGAACGCAAGGAACACGCCTTCGCGCGCTCGCTCCTCGGTATCCATCGCGAGCAGGTCGCGGCCGTCCCAGTCGACGCTGCCGCTGTCGACGGTGAAGCTGTCGCGCCCGGCCAGCACCTGCGCCAGCGTGCTCTTGCCCGAACCGTTCGGGCCCATGATCGCGTGCACCTCGCCGGTCTTCACCTCGAGGTTCAGCCCGCGCAGGATCTGCTTGCCGTCGACCGACGCGTGCAGGTCATTGATTTTCAGCATCGAGTCGTTACTCCCTGTTTCCCTTGTTTCCGTGTTCAGTCGAAGCGGTCGAGAACGTGCCGAGGAAGCGTAGCGAGCGCCCCGAGGTCGCGCCGAGAAGCGCAGCCGTACGGAGGTACGGCGAGCATCGCAGGCGCGAGATCGGGGCGCGCAGTAGCTTGATCGGTACGTTCAACCCACGCTGCCTTCGAGGCTCACGCCGAGCAGGTTCTGCGCCTCGACGGCGAATTCCATCGGCAGTTCCTTGAAGACTTCCTTGCAGAAGCCGTTGACGATCATCGAGACCGCGTCTTCGGCCGACAGCCCGCGCTGCATCGCGTAGAAGAGCTGGTCTTCGCCGATCCGCGAGGTCGTGGCTTCGTGTTCGACGCGCGCGGATGGATGGCGCGCCTCGATCGTCGGGAACGTGTGCGCCGCGCACTTGTCGCCGATCAGCAGCGAATCGCACTGCGTGTAGTTGCGCGCGCCTTCGGCCTTCGGCGATACGCGGACCATGCCGCGGAAGGTGTTGCTGCCGCGGCCGGCCGAGATGCCCTTCGAGATGATCGTGCTGCGCGTGTTGCGCCCCATGTGATACATCTTCGTGCCGGTGTCGGCCTGCTGCCGGTGGTTCGACAACGCGACCGAATAGAACTCGCCGATCGAGTCGTCGCCGCGCAGGATCACGCTCGGGTATTTCCAGGTGATCGCCGAGCCGGTTTCCACCTGGGTCCACGAGATCCGCGAACGCGGCCCCCTGCAGTCGCCGCGCTTCGTCACGAAGTTGTAGATGCCGCCGACGCCGTCCTTGTCGCCCGGATACCAGTTCTGCACGGTCGAGTACTTGATGTAGGCGTCGTCGAGCGCGACCAGCTCCACGACCGCGGCGTGCAGCTGGTTCTCGTCGCGCATCGGCGCCGTACAGCCCTCCAGATAGCTGACCGACGCGCCTTCCTCTGCGATGATCAGCGTGCGTTCGAACTGGCCGGTGTCGCGCGCGTTGATCCGGAAGTAGGTCGACAGCTCCATCGGGCACTTGACGCCCTTCGGGATGAAGACGAACGAGCCGTCGGAGAACACCGCCGAGTTCAGCGCCGCGTAGAAGTTGTCACCCTGCGGCACGACGGTGCCGAGGTACTTGCGCACCAGTTCGGGGTGGTTCTTCACGGCCTCGGAGAACGAACAGAAGATCACGCCGTGTTCGGCGAGCTGCTTCTGGAAGGTCGTGGCGACCGACACCGAATCGAAGACCGCGTCGACGGCGACGCCGGCCAGCCGCGCGCGCTCGTGCAAGGGCACGCCCAGCTTCTCGTAGGTACGCAGCAGTTCGGGATCGACCTCGTCGAGGCTCTTCGGACCGTCCTTGAACTTCTTCGGCGCCGAGTAGTAGACGATGTCCTGGAAATCGATCGGCGGAAAGCTCACGGCGGCCCAGTGCGGCGGCGTCATCGTGAGCCAGCGGCGATAGGCCTGAAGCCGCCACTCGAGCATGAACTCCGGCTCGCCCTTGCGTTCCGAGATCATCCGGATGGTGTCTTCGGACAGTCCTTTCGGCACGGCATCGACTTCGACGTCGGTGACGAAGCCGGCCGTGTACTCGCGATCGAGGAAATTCTCGATCTTGCTGGTGGCAGCAGTCATCTGCTCGCACTCCCTGTCAATGTCTGGTCGACGGCATGCACCGCCGGATCGAAGCGTTGGCTCGCACCCGGCGCCTGGCGCTGCCGGCGGATCGATGCGACGTCTATGGCCCATTCCTGCGGCGGGCCGGCCATGTCGGCCAGGCTCACGCCTTCGAGCGCCCGGCGCACGATGTCGCTGATCGAGCGCCAGTTGGCACGCACGCGGCAGCCGTCTTCGATGTCGCACAGCCCGGCAGTGGCGCTGCACTCGGTGAGCCCGAACGGATGCTCCTCGAGCGCGTCGACGATGTCGGCGATGCTGATCCGCTCGGGTGCCCTGGTCAGCGAGTAGCCGCCGCGCACACCGCGTACACTTGCGACCAGTTCATGGCGCATCAGCCCTTTCAGCACCTTGCTGACCGTGGGCATGCCGAGACCGAGCGCAGAGGCAAGGTCCCTGGCACTGTGTACGCGCGTCGGAAAACGAGCCATCTGGCTCATGATCAACGTGCCGTAGTCTGTGAGTCTGCTGACGCGAAGCATCGCGGCTGGGCGTGGCGCCGACGAGGCGCCACAGGATCTGGGGCGATGCTTAATACTGTACTAATTTAGTACGGTATTGTCAATCCTCATTGCCCTGAGGATCGCTGCCGGCGCCCGGCGCCAATACGCGTTCGACCTCTTCGTCGTCGACCTGCTCGAAATGGCGATAGGCCTGCGACACCGCGTGGAACGGCTCGGGCGTCTCGAGGCAGACCACCTCGTCGCACAGCGGGCGCACGCGCGCGAGGCTGGCGCGCGCCGCGACCGGGACCGCGCAGATCAGCTGCTGGGGATTGCGTGCACGAATGGCAAGCAAGGCGGCAGCCATCGTGGAGCCGGTGGCGAGGCCGTCGTCGACGACGATGACGATGCGCCCGGCAGCGTCGATCGCCGGCTTGCACCTGCGATAGCGCTCGCGGCGCGCGCGCATCAGATCCAGCTGCGTGATCTTCTCGTGCTCCAGCCACATCGGATCGGCGGCCGAAGGGCCGAGGCCGGGCGTCCATTGCAGCGCACCCTGCTCGTCGATCGCGCCAAGCGCCAGCTCGGGCTGGTACGGCGCGCCGAGCTTGCGCACGAGGACGACATCGAGCTCGCCGCCCAGTTCGTCGGCCAGCACCCGCCCCATCGGGACCGCGCCACGCGGAATCGCGAGCACCAGCGGATCACGGCCTCGCCACGCCGATAGTGCCTCGGCCAGGCGGCGTGCCGCGTCTTCACGATCCTCGAACATTCGCTTCCCTCATATGTTTCCGCCGCCCGCGGCACGCAGGCCGACACGGATTCTCTATAGCACGCGGCAAACCCGGCATGCTGCTCCCGCGTCAATCCTCGGGACGGCGGTAGAGCCACAGCGCCACTGCGGCCATGAACAACGGCGCTGCCCACTTCAGCCAGATCGCCGCTCCGGACACGATCAACAGCGAGGCGCTGGCCAGCATCATCAGCGAGGACATCCACTTCGCCCTGCGCGGCACCGAGCCGCGTTCGCGCCAGCGGCGAATGTCCGGACCGTACTTCGGGTGAGCGAGCAGCCGCGTTTCGAGCGCAGGCCAGCCGCGGCTCGCGGCCCAGGCAGCGACGAGCAGGAAAGGCACTGTCGGCAGCACGGGAACCGCGATCCCGATGACCCCGAGCAGCACCATGACGGCAGCCAGAGCGCGCCAGAGAAGCAGCCGGGTCTGGCGAATCATGCGCGACTCAGCCCCTCAGTTCGAGCCGGCGAGCCAGCTTGTGCAGGTTGCTCGGATCGACCTCGAGCCGGCGAGCGGCCTGCGTCCAGTTGCCCTTGCTGGCGGCCAGCGCGCGCCTGATGAGCTGCCGCTGGCAGTCGTCGACGGCAGCGCGCAGCGCCAGCGGCTCGGCATCGATGATCGTGTCGCCGGTCGGGTCGCTCCCGGAATCGGCATCCGGGGCCGGCTGTCCGTTGCTCGACCCGACAGCTGCTGCGATCGCCGCCTGCCCCGGCGGCACGCCGAGTTCGACGTCCAGGTCGAGCAACTCCGGCTCCAGCGTGACGATGTCGCCGCGCCGCGCGCCGCGGCTCATCGACCGCAGCGCGGCGCGGCTGATCACGTGTTCGAGTTCGCGCACGTTGCCCGGCCAGCGATAGCGGCACAGCGCCTGCCCGGCCTGCGGCGACAGCCTCAGGCTGCGCAGCCCCAGCCGCGCACGGTTCAGTTCGAGAAAGCGCCCGGCCAGCAGCAGCACGTCGTTGTCGCGCTCGCGCAGCGGCGGAATCGGCACCGGGTAGACCGATAGCCGGTGATAGAGGTCGGCGCGGAAGCTGCCCTCGCGCACGCCGTCGCGCAGGTTGCGGTTGGTCGCGGCGATCACGCGCACGTCGACCCGCCGCGGCCGGTCGGCGCCGAGTCGCTGGATCTCGCCGTTCTGCAGCGCGCGCAGCAGCTTCGCCTGCACCGGCGGCGGCAGCTCGCCGACCTCGTCGAGAAACAGCGTGCCGCCTTCGGCCGCCTCGAAGCGGCCCGGCCGCTCGGCCGTTGCGCCGGAGAAGGCGCCCTTGACGTGACCGAACAGTTCGCTTTCGGCCAGCGACTCGGGCAGCGCCGCACAGTTCACGTGTACCAGCGGCCGATCACGCCGACGCGAGCGCTGGTGCAGCCGGCGCGCGAACAGTTCCTTGCCGACGCCGGTCTCGCCGAGCAGCAGCACCGGCAGCTCCGAGTCGGCGATCACGTCGATCTCGCGCAGCAGTTCGGTGATCGCCTCGCTGTTGCCGACGATCTCGTCGACGGCTTCCTGCACCGCCGGATCGAAGGCGCCGGCCGACGCACGCGACATTCTCAGCCCGTGGATTTCCTCCTCGAGCCGCGTGACGCGGATCGCGGCTTCCACCAGCAAGGCGTAGCGCTTCAGTTCGTCGCGTTCGGGCTCTCCGAAGGTACCCGCGCGCAGTGCGTCGAGCGTCAGCGCACCCCACAGCTTGCCCTCGACGTACAGGCTCGTCCCCATGCAGTCGTGCACCGGCAGCGGTTCGCCGACGCGGGCATCGAGCAGGCCGTCGTAAGGATCGGGCAGTTCGATGCCGGGATCGAAGCGCGTGGGCTCGCGATTCGACAGGATCGCGGCCAGGCGCGGATGCTGGCCGACCTCGAAGCGACGCCCCAGGGCCTCGCCGACGAGGCCGTCGACGGCCACCGGCCGCAGGCTGTTGCCCTCCAGCTTGAGCAGTCCGACCGCACCGCAGCCGAAGCCTTCGCGCAAGGTACAGACCAGTCGCAGATAGCGCACCGCATGGGGCAGGTTCGTCGCCAAGTCGGCAAGCAGGATGTCACGCATGCCGGAAGTATAAGGGTTTATTGAACCCGATTCGAGTGCAAATGACCCGAAAGATCGATGGTCGAATCGACCCGACGACAATGTTGCAGCGCGCAAACCATTGATTCCACGTGACGTCGTTCTGGCACGGTGGTTGCACTGCAACAAGGCAGGTGACAAGCGCTGTCACTTCCAGAACGGAGGATCAAGTGAACCCCCTCGATGAATCTGTCGCGCTGCAGCGAAGCGACGGAAACGCCGACCCGGCCGAGCTGGTCGCCCATATCGTGGCGCGCTACCACGCGCGCCACCGCGAACAGTTTTCCGAGCTGATCCAGCTCGCACGCCGCGTCGAGCACGTGCACGCCGCGCGCGGCGAATGCCCCGACGGCCTGGCCGAGCACCTTGCGGCAATGCAGCAGGAAATCGAAAGCCACATGATGAAAGAGGAACAGGTGCTGTTCCCGCTGTTGGCACGCGGCCTGCGCGACACAGTGCACGGCCCCGTCGCCGTCATGCGCTTCGAGCACGAGCAGCACCGGCAGGCACTCGAACGCCTCGCCGAGCTCACCGGCGGCTTGCAGCTTCCGCAAGACGCCTGCAACACCTGGCGGCGGCTGTATGCCGGCCTCGCCGAACTCCGCGACGACCTCGTCGCACACATCGCACTGGAGAACGAAACCTTGTTCAAGGAAACGACCGCAGCGGAGGCGAGCCGTGGGTGAATACCGCCGCCTCTGGTACTTGCTGATCGCCGTCCTGGCGGTCACTTTCTCGCTGCTCGGCTACTACGGCGGCGAGGTCTATCGCACGGCGCCGCCGATCCCGACGCAGGTCGTGACCGACAACGGCGAACGACTGTTCACCGACGAGGACATCCTGGACGGCCAGACGGCCTGGCAATCGGTCGGCGGCATGCAGCTCGGCTCGGTCTGGGGGCACGGCGCCTACCAAGCGCCGGACTGGAGCGCCGACTGGCTGCACCGCGAACTGGTTGCCTGGCTCGACCTGGCGGCCCAGCAGAAACACGGCATGCCCTGGGCGCAACTCGACGAGGCC
>CALLYQ010000287.1 GCA_937858875.1 uncultured Lautropia sp.
GGCCGAGCTCTCCGGCAGCGCCGGCCTCTTCGAAGCCCGGAGCCGTGGGCACCTCGACATCGAACTCGGTGACGCGCGCCTCGACCAGCAGCGTGTCGCCGTCGTGCAGCGTGAACAGGCCGTCGCTCGCGCTACGCAGATCGAGCGTGACGCCAAGTGGCGGCGGCGCGCGCAGCGTGATCTCGGCCGACGCCGCGCCGATCCGGTCGGCGAGCAGGCCGCCGATGTAACCGCCATTGGCCGACGCGGGCGGCCCGTTGAAGCGATTCGGAATCTCTAGCGAAGTCAAGCTGCGTCCCCCTGGTTCGTTGCCGGTTGAAGGGAAGCCGGACGCCGATTTCCCGGCGAGCCGCGCGTGTCCGCCAGTCCGCGCGCCAGCATGTACATTGCCCAGAGCAGCAATAGCGGAATGACCAGCGTCTGCAGAATGAAGATCACCATCAGCCGCACGATGTGTTCGGTCGCCTGCTCAGCCGCCTTCTGCAGATCGTCGACGCGCGCGCCGACGTTGCCGCTTTCGGCCATCCACTCCTTCAGACGCTCGAAGAGGTTCCGGTCGGGCGCTGGCGCCTGGACCGCCGGGGGCGACTCGCTCGCTTCTCCCGACGTCGCCTCGATGGCCTGCTGGCTGGTCTGATAGTCGCTGGCGAGAAAGTGCTGGAAGGCGAGGTCGCCTCCGATCGTGACGACCGGGACCGCGAAACGCGCCATCAACAGTACGACCAGCATCCGCGACAGCCACGAAGGGCTGCGTCGTGCGCCAATCTGGCAGAGAAGCCAGGCCAGCGCGATCGCGCTGAGCAGCAGCGTCACGATCCAGTGCGCGCCGATCGCAAGCAGAACCTTCTGCACGCCGAACGCGACGCTGGCCATCAGCATCAGTTCGGCGAACTGCTCGACGAGGTCGTTCACCGGATCCAGCGTCTCGCCGATCGACAGGTTGATGCCGAAGCCCGCCGGATGCAACGCTACCTCGGTGCCCTGTGCCAGAGAGATGATCGCGTTCAGCGCCCGCGCCGTGGCAAAGCTGACGAGGGCGCGCTGCAGGCCGGCGTCGGCCTGTTCGTGAGCCGGACCTTCGAGCGGGGCCAGCCAGGCCAGCGCGAGCAAGCACGCCACGACGAGGGCGAGTGCGCTCCTGCCCCAGCGATGCACTCTAGTCATCCGGATGCCCTCCGGAACGCCCGACGGCAAGGCGGCGCCGATTACCACCGCCTCTATTTTGAGTCAATAGTGTGATATAATTCATTTATTGAATGTAAATGATGCAATCGATCAACTTGAAAAATATTTACAGATAGCTGACAATCATTTTTGTCGCAATGCAACATCTCTACAAGGAGTCCATCATGAGCACCTATGCAGCACGTCACGATGGCCTTGAGCGGGTTCTCCGAGGCCTTGGTTTCCTCTTTTCCGAACTGGTTTCCACGATCGTGGAGCCGGCTCGCCGCCTCTCCGGCCGTACCTTGCGGAACCTCGAAACCGCCGCCGCGGTGGAGACCGACAGCATCTCGGATGTTGCAGCGCAGCAAAATCACGCCCCGCGTCCGTCGCTCTTCGAACGCTTTCGCCAGAGCCGGGCGCGGCGCGCCGCCGAACGCGAATTCGAAGCGTTGATGTGGATCGATCCCCGCATGCGCAGCGAATGGGAAGCGATGCGCGACCGCGCAGAGTCGGGCAACTGACGACACGGCCAAGCGACGCTCATCACCTCACGGGGATGGGCGTTGCCCGATCGACGGGTACTGCCGTCACGCTGTTCTGCGGCGAGCCCTCGATCAGCCGATCCGAATAACTGAGGTAGACCAGCGCATTGCGCTCGCTGTCCACCATTCGCACGACGCGCAAGCGCTTGAAGATCAGCGAAGTCCGCTCGCTGAACATCTCTTCCTGCTGCGGCAAGGCTCTGGCGAACGAGATCGGGCCGACCTGGCGACAATCGATCGAAGCCTCCGATCGGTCCTCAGCCACGCCCAGCGCGCCCTTGATGCCACCCGTCTTCGCGCGCGAGACATAACAACTGACGCCTTGCACCTTCGGGTCGTCGTAGGCGTCGACCACCACCTTGTGGTCGGGTCCGATCAGCTTGAACACCGTGTCGACCTCGCCGATCTGCCTGGCTGCGGCCGGGTGGGTCGGCAGCGCCGCCGCGACCAGTGCGAGCAGCCACAACGCCGGTAGCGTCCGCGCGCGAACGCGAGCCGGCATCCCGAAGCTGCCCCCGGCCGGGCCGTCCGGTGCAGCATGGCTTGCGATGATCCGATTGGCGGCTGTCACTGGGCTTTGCATTTTCACGGCCTCCGCAGATGAAAGGACCTTGCCGATGGCCGTGCCGCTCAATGCAAGGTACCGAGGATCACGTTCGACGCATCGAGCAGCGCGACGGCCCGCTGTCCGGGAGCCAGCGCCAGCGTCTGCAGGCTCGCCATCGTGACGATCGCCGCGATCGCCTGGCCGGCATCGAGATCGACGACCACCTCGGCATTGACCGCACCCGGCGTGATCCGGTGCACGGTCCCCGGCAACTGGTTGCGGGCCGACAGGCGCGCGCCGGCCAGTTCGGTCGCCAGCATCACCGACGAAGCCTGCACCAGCGCAAAGGCCGTGGCGCCGAGTTCGAGGCCGAGCGTCTCGGAGCTTTCGCGCGTGACGATCGCCACGATCGTCGTGCCGTCGGGCAGCCGCAGCTCGACCTCGTCGTTCACCGCGCCGCGTTCGAGCCTGCTGACGACACCGACGAACTGGTTGCGGGCACTGGTCTTCAGGTTCAGCACCCTGAGCAGATCGAAATCGGAACCCACGTCGAGCGCCTCCTCGCTGAGCTGGCGCACGAAGCGCGCATGCACTTCCTCGATGCGCTCGAAGCGCTCGATCAACTGGCGTCCGCGTTCGGTCAGGCGGGTCGAACCGCCGCCACGGCCGCCGGTGCTGCGCTCGACCAGCGGCGCGCCCGCCAGGCTGTTCATCGTGTCGACGGCATCCCAGGCGGCTTTGTAACTCATCCCGAGCGCCTTCGCGCCGCGCGTGATCGAGCCGGTCTCGGCGATCGCACGCAACAGACCGATGCGTCCGTGCCCGCCGAGATTCCGGGTGCCGGTCGTCATCCAGACGACACCTCGCAGTTCGAGCGGGCCGTCTTCGTCGCCCTTGTCGCGCTTGTCGCTCATCGGGCTAGATCGTACAGGCTCGGGACCGCCGTGCGGCCGACGCTTGTTCAGGCCGCGACGTCGGTTCGCGCCGCCCGGTCGTTACGCCACCCCGGCTGCCCTTCGGCACCCACGCGCATCCCGGCGCCAGCGCAACCGTGGCCCGAGATTCTTCCGGCCGCCATCTCGAAGGCTTCATCGCCGAAGCGGTGCACGTCGGCCTCGTCGTGCGTGATGATCAGCAGCGGGATATCGAGCTCGACCTGCAGGTCGGCCAACTCGTCGCGCAAGCGCGCACGCAGGGCCGGGTCGAGCGCGGCTAACGGTTCGTCGAGAAGCAGCGCCTGTGGCTGTGCGACGAGTGCGCGAGCCAGCGCCGTACGCTGGCGCTGTCCGCCGGACAACTGCTCGGGGTACTGGCGCGCCACCGCAGTCAGCTCGAAGCTGCGCAACCAGCGGTCGACGGCCTCATGACGCGGCTCGCGACCGGCGTTCAGCCAACCGCGCTGCACGCCGAATGCGATGTTCTGGACGACCGTCAGGTGCGGGAAAAGCGCGTAGTCCTGGAACAGATAGGCCATGCCGCGCTTGCGAGCCGGTACGTCGACGCCGGCGGCGCGATCGAGCAGCGTGCGACCGGCGACCCGGACGTGGCCCGCATCGGGCGTGCCGAGTCCGGCGATCATCCGCAGCGTCTGCGTCTTGCCGGCGCCCGAAGGGCCGAACAGCACGAGCCGGCGCGCGTCGCTGGCGAATCGAACCTCGAGCTCGAAGCGCCGGCCGGCATGCTGCAGGCGCTTGCGCAAGTCGATGTCCCAGACCCTCGGATACCCGGCGTTTCCGATCATCGAATGTCCGCCGTGTCGGTCATCCGAGGCCGGCCGTTTCGGTCATCGGACGTCCGGCGATTTCGGCCACCGCCAGCTCGCCGGTCCTCGTCGCTCGCATCAGCGCGAACCCGCCATCCGCCCGGCCACGCGCCCCGGCGCGATCCAGCCGGCGGCCAGAAGCACGGCCACGCAAGTGACCGAAGTGACCAGCACGAGAAAGTTCGCCAGGTCGTCCTGCCCCGCCTGGACCGCCTCGTAGACGGCGATCGACAGCGTCTGCGTGCGGCCGGCGATGCTGCCGGCGACCATCAGCGTCGCGCCGAATTCGCCGCTGGCGCGCGCGAAGGCCAGCAGCAGGCCGGCCATGATGCCGCGCCAGGCCAGCGGCAGCGTCACGCGAAAGAAGATCGCCGACTCGCGCCGGCCGAGTACGCGAGCGGCCTGCTCCAGTTCCGGGTCGACCGCCTCGAAGGCCGCCCGCGCCGACTTGAAGACCAACGGGAACGCGACGACGGTGGCCGCGATCACCGCGCCCTGCCAGGTGAAGATCAGGTTGATGCCGAACTGCGATTGCAGCCAGGCGCCGATCGGGCCGTTGCGACCGATCAGTACCAGCAGGTAGTAGCCGAGCACCGTGGGCGGCAGCACCATCGGCAGCGTCAGCACCGCGTCGAGCAGGTCGCGGCCGGGAAAGCGCAGGCGCGCCAGCAACAGCCCCATGCCGATGCCCGCGACCAGGTTGAGCGCCGTCGCCCAAGTTGCGACCTTCAGCGTGAGCAGCAGCGGGATCCACGCGCCCTCCATCGGCGCCGTTCAGGGCTTGCCGAAACCGTATTTGGCGAGCACGGCCTGCGCCGGCCCGGACAGCACGAAGGCAACGAAATCCTTGGCCGCCGCGGCATTGGCACTCCCGGCGATCGGCGCGATCGGGTAGCGGACCGACGTCGTGACCGGCACGGTCATCGCGACCTTGACCTTGTCGGCCATCAGCGCCGCATCGGTGGCGTAGACGAAGCCCGCGTCGACTTCGGCGCGCGCCACGTAATCGAGAACCTGGCGCACGTTCTGCGCACCGATCATCCGCGCCTCGATCGCCGGCCACAGCCCCTGCTTTTCGAGCGCGGCCTTCGTGTAGCGGCCGACCGGCACGCTGGCGGGCTGCCCGATCGCGATGCGTTCGTAAGGCGCCCGCGTGAGTTCGTCGAGCGTGGCCGGCGCCTTGTTGCCCTCCGCCGGCACGATCAGCACGAGGCTGTTCGCCGCGAAGTCGCGTCGGGCATCGGTTTCGATCAGCGATTGCTGCTGCGCCCGGTCCATCGTCTCCTGGTCGGCGCTGGCGAACACATCGGCCGGCGCGCCTTTGGCTATCTGCTGCAGCAAGGCCCCGGAGGCACCGAAGTTCAGCACGACCTTGTGTTCCGGATGCTGAGTCTCGAACGCGCTCGCGATTTCCTGAAACGCATTCGTCAGGCTCGCTGCGGCCGACACGGTGAGCTCCGCGGCAGCCAGGTGCGTGGACAGGAGAAGGCCGGCCAGGACAGCGAGGCTTCGGCGAGGCGATGAAAACATGACGATCCTTGATGCAGCCTGAAAGCGGCTCGGGCTTCGATGGCGGATGCCGGGCGTGCCCGGCCGAGGTCGTTATATACGATTATATATAGCGCAGGCAAGGCGCCACTCCGGCCCGCTCAAAAACCCCGGGACGCAGCGCAGATCGCATTTCAGGCCAGCGCCTTGCTGATCTCGTCTCCCCCCGGGCCCCGGGTTCCGGGATTACCAAACGAACGGAGAACGAAGATGGACTCAGCTTCCGTTTCGGCCCGCCGCACTCTGATGCGCGGAACCCTGGCGGCACTCGCGCTGCCGCTGCTGGCCGCTTGCGAATCTTCGCCTTTCAGCCGCCGCGGCGATCGCCGCCGCACGCCCAGCGACCGGGAAACCGAGCGCGAACGTGAGATCGAGCGCCGCAAGGGCGAGAACAGCAGTCGCGCGGATCCGCCGGCAGCGCCGGCTCCTGCGCCCCAAGCCTGATCTGGTGCCGGAAGATCAGCGAATCGATGCGGCCGCGCGGATGCGGCCGCGCGCGAATTCACGCTGCGCGCGGCCGGGCTGCCTCAGGAGACTGCGCCCAGCGCGTCGCTGACGCAATCGACGAGCCGGTCCAGGTCGGCCTTCTCCGCTACGAACGGCGGCGCGAGCTGGATCGTGTCGCCGCCGTAGCGCACGTGGAAGCCGCGCTCCCAGCATTTCATCGCGACCTCGAACGGCCGACGGGCCGGTTCGCCCGGCAGCGCCGCCACGGTGATGCCGGCGGCCAGGCCGTAGTTCCGGATGTCGACGACGTGCCTGGTGCCGCGCAGGCCGTGCACGGTATTCTCGAAGTGCGGCGCGAGCGCCCGCACCCGGCCGATCATGTCTTCCTTCTCGAGCACGTCGAGCGCCGCGATGCCTGCCGCGCAGGCCACCGGATGCGCCGAGTACGTGTAGCCGTGCGGGAACTCGACCATGTAGTCAGGGCCGCCGGCTCCCATGAAGGTGTCGTAGATTTCCTTGCCGGCGATCACGGCGCCGAGCGGCTGCGCGCCGTTGGTCACCTGCTTGGCGATGTTCATGATGTCCGGCGTGACGCCGAAGGCTTCGGCGCCGGTCATCGCGCCGGCCCGACCGAAGCCGGTGATGACCTCGTCGAAGATCAGCAGGATGTCGTGCGCGCTGCAGATCTCGCGCAGACGCTGCAGGTAGCCTTGCGGCGGAATCAGCACGCCGGCCGAGCCGGCGAACGGCTCGACGATGACGGCCGCGATCGTCGACGCGTCGTGCAGCGCGATCACGTCGAGCAGGCGGTCGGCAAGCTCGGCTCCGGTGGCCGGCATGCCGCGATGGAAGGAACCAGCCGGCGGCTGCGTGTGCGGCAGATGGTCGGCCTCGACGCCCTGCCCATAAAGCTTGCGGTTGCCCGGAATGCCGCCGACCGAGATGCCGCCGAAGTTCACGCCGTGATAGCCCTTCTCGCGGCCGATCAGCCGCGTCTTGCCGGCCTGGCCCTTCGCGCGCCAGTAGGCGCGCGCCATCTTCAGCGAAGTGTCGGCCGCCTCGGAGCCTGAGCTCGTGAAGAACACATAGTCGAGGCCTTCGGGCGTGAGCGCCTTGATCCGGTTGGCCAGCTCGAAGGACAGCGGGTGACCGAACTGGAAGCCCGGCGAATAGTCGAGCCTGGCGACCTGGCGGGCGACGGCCTCCGAGATTTCGCGCCGGCCATGGCCCAGGCCCGTGCACCACAGGCCCGACAGCCCGTCGAAGATCTTGCGGCCTTCGGAGTCGGTGTAGTAGCAGCCGCTGGCCTCGACGATCATCCGCGGCCGCGCCTTGAAGTCGCGGTTGCCGGTGAACGGCATCCAGTGGGCTTCGAGCCATGCGGCATCGGTGCGCACGGCCTGTTCTGACTGGTCGACGACGGCGAAGTTCATTGCATGTCTCCTTCAATGGACCTGTCATTGTCGACCGGGACGATAATCCCGCACAGAGCCGGATATCACTGTTCACTTGCACGATCATGAAAGCAAAGCCTTCACCGAAGCCGACTCTTGTGTCGGCATCGACCCCGGTGCCGAAAACGATGCCGAGTCCGCCCGCCGACGCACGCAAGCGCGCCGTGCTCGGCCAGCTCAGCGACATGGACCTGCGCCTGCTGCAGGTGTTTCGCAGCGTCGTCGAGTGCGGCGGCATGGCGGCGGCCGAACTCGAGCTGAACATCGGCACCTCGACGATCAGCCGCTACGTGAAGGACCTCGAAACCCGCCTCGGCTTCGTGCTGTGCCGGCGCGGACGCGCCGGCTTCGCGCTGACTGCCGAAGGCCAGCGCGTTTACGACGAGACGCTTCGGCTGCTGGGCGCGGTGGAAGGCTTTCGCAACAGCGTCGACGACATCCACCACCGGATGGCCGGCGAACTGGCCGTGGCGGTCTTCGACAAGACGGCGAGCAATCCGCTCGCGCGCATCGGCGACGCGATCGGCCTGTTCGCCGAACGCGCGCCGGAGGTGCATCTACGCGTGCACGTGGCCTCGATCAACGCGATCGAGCGCGGCGTGATCGAGGGCACCTTCCAGCTCGGCGTGATCCCGAGCCACCGCGCGTCGCAGAGCCTGGTCTACGACGATCTGTTCGGCGAAACGATGCTGCTGTACTGCGGCGCCGGCCATCCGCTGTTCGAAGCCGACGACGCGCGGCTATGCTGGGAAACGCTGCGCACGCACCGGTTCGCCGGGCTCGGCTACCACTCGCCCAACATGGCGCTCAGCCACCGCGAACAACTGCCGCGCGCGGCCACCGGCTTCGACCAGGAAGCGATCGCCACGCTGATCCTGTCGGGCCGCTTCCTCGGATTCCTGCCCGATCACTACGCCGAATCCTTTGTCGACAAGGAACGGATGCGCGCAGTGCGGCCGGAGCTGTTCCGTTACCACTGCCGGTTCGTCAGCCTGATCCGGCGGTCGCCGCAGCCGTCGAGGGTGACGCGGGCGTTCCTGGATTGCCTGGTCGAGGTGCACGGCATCGATTGACTGGATCACCCGGACCGACGGAAACCAGAGGTGCGACACTTTTCCAAACGAAAAACGACAAGTTCTCCACCCATTTCGAACATCCCCAAACGGTAGGTGACGGGGGCCGGCTCATGTCCCAGTCTCCTCCAGCGGCGTCGTCGCGACCAAGTAAAGTATGGAGTTTTTATTTCTCGCCATAACGGATCGTGCAGAATCAAGCAGAGCATAATTCAAGACATCACACGCGAAACGGGGATTGACGCTAATCGCATTATTGCCGCTTGGGCGGGTAGTTGATAAGGAGTCGGCCTTCGCCCCACGATAACTTCAGTCCCGCAAGCGTTCTTCGAGCCCACCCGCAGAACGCATGGACTTGCTCCGTTCACGGGAAGGACTTTGCCGACGATATGGATCGGCCCCAAGGCGACTGCCGCCAGCGATTGGCAATGCAATTGCTTCACAATCATATTGCCCACTCGAAGGCGGCAAGCCTCTCCAAGGCCTCCAGCGGGCTCGAAATGGCGATGATGGACGCAGCCGTTTCTGTGCTACCGAACCAATACTTCCACGCCCCTATGCGGCCGCCTAAGAGAGGTCGCTCCGGCAACGCCATTGATCGCAACTCGAATAAAGTCGGACTGACCGCGGGTACCTGTCTTTGAAAAGATCTGCTTCGAGAAGAAGCGAGCCGTCCCCTCAGAGATTCCGAGTCGCGCCGAAGCCTCTTTCAACGAAATCCCGCGAACCAAGCAAGCGACCAGCCGGGACTCGGCTCGCGTTAAGCCCCAAAGTCCTGGAAATATTGTTTCGACACCTTGGAACAACCGCTCGGGATCGCAAACAAAACGACCCACTCAGCAGCGGCACCTTCCGCTATCGCAGTTCCTGCGATGGGCTCGATCCGAACAGATAGCGCAGGCTTGCCTGAGCGCCGCCGCAGCGCACCAACGAAGGGCCGACCGGTCGACGTAGAAGCCCTTATGTCAGCGATCGCCGTCCTCAAACACTTGCGATCACGGTCGTGGCTCGCCTCGAGTCGACCTCGATCGTCGATGAAAAGTCCGTCAGCGTCTTTCACAATTTCATGACCCGCCTCGTTCATGCGGTCACCGCGCCCATTTCATCGATAAAAATTACACCCGCCGCGAAACTCTCGATTGCCGCCCAATTCATTCGCGCTCGGGACTCGAGCGCTTCGAGCCGAGCGCGCATGCGCACGACCGATTGCAACGAAGGCATCAGGGACTGGAGCAGCTCGCGCTCGCGCTCGGACATCGGACCGCGCTTCTCGCTGCGGAGCACACCAAGCTTTACCGCCCGGCCGTCACTTTGATGATGTTGCTTCCCACTGCGTATCGAATATCCAGCGGGCGCAAGAACTCGGCGTAATACTCGCTACGCTCCAGGACGGAATCGCTAGCGAGTTGATGACTTAGGACCACGGAGCCCTCGGACATTCTCTCCTGATCGGCCACCTAGGGATTCACGGCGCCCAATCGTGACGTGTATTCCCGCTGAATGGCTTCGTCGACGCCACGGCTGACGAAGTAAGGGACCGAAAGGTTTCGGTAATCGTGCAGAAACAGGATGGCAACTTCGGCACGGCACTGTCGCGTCAACTCTTCGAGAAACGCGTGCCATTTGACATCGTTTTCGACCGCAGCCAGCAACGGCTCCAACAGGCGAACGGTTCCCCTGCCATTCGTCGACATGGCGTAGCCCGAGCATGAAGGGCACGAAAATGGTAGACACCTTGAACGCACCCGTCCAGCCTGAGAAGAGTCGAGGCCGCCAGAAATGATGAAGTCGGCTCTCTACACCCGCGGGGCTGCCTTACGCCTCGCGCAGCTACCAAATTCGGGCCCGCGCGCGCTACGATGGCCCGTGTACCAGAATCTGGTAATGTGGCTGCAATGGAGGACGCCATGGCGCTGAACACTTCAGTCTCTTTGGGCAAGCATTTCGCCGAGTTCATCGAGCAGCAGGTTCGCTCAGGACGCTACGGCTCGGCGAGCGAGGTTGTCCGTGCAGGCCTGCGCCTGCTCGAAGCCGACGAGGCACGCCTCGAGGCACTGCGGGCGGCGCTCGTCGAGGGCGAACGGTCCGGACTCGTCGAGCACTTCGACAGCGAGGCCTTCCTCGATCGCATGAACCGCGCGCATGCCGGCTAGTGCCGGCGCCTACCGCCTTACCCGACGCGCAGAGTCCGATCTCGAAGAGATCTGGCTCTATAGTTGCAAGCGCTGGTCAGCGCAGCAGGCCAACCGCTACCATCGGCTCATCTCGCAGGTCATCGAGGTCCTCTCGCAAGGCGCCAGGAAGGGCGTGGCGATCGATGACATCCGGCCGGGCTACCTGAGGCACCCGGTGGGAGTGCACGTCATCTTCTTTCGCCGGCAAGGCGACTCGATCACGGTCGTGCGCGTGCTCCATGAGCGCACCTGATTAGCGATGTACTTCAGCACGCCGAAGCGCAGCCTCACGATGAGGCGACGAAGCGATCGCCGCGCGGAGCAGCCGCTGCAGGATGGCGCGCAGGTCGTAGCGCCGGTTGAACCGGTACTGCACCTCGGCCAGATAGCGCGGCGCGTACTTGGCGAATTTCACGGCGTGGTAGGTCCCGGTGAGTGCCGTCTTCAGGTTGCCCAGAACCGTATTGAGAGCCCGAAACTGCTCAAGTGCGACGGCCTTTTTGCCGCCGCCGGTGACGGTCCGGTCGTGAACAGCCCCTCGGGTCGCGGCAACGGCGAAGCAGCCCAGTCCGTCGGAGACTACCGTCAGCGGCAGCGCCAGCGATTTCGCCATGAACTCGGCGAAGGCTTCCGTGGTGAACGGGCGCGCCGAGAAGCAAGCCAGATGAGGTTGGCCGTCTTCGGTCGTCTGCACCGCGGCGATGAACGGCACCTTGTTCTCCGAGCCGCGCCCGGCCTTGCCGCCGCTGCGCTCGCCGCCGAGATAGGCGTCGTCCACCTCGACGCGCCCGGTGAGCTGGCGCGAGTCCTCGCGCCGTTGCATGACCTGCATCAGCTTGTGCTTGACCAGCCAGGCGGTGCGATAGCACACGCCCAGGTGGCGCATCAGTTCGAGCGCCGCGACGTTGTTCTTGGCCTGCGTGAGCAGGTGCATGGCCAGGAACCAGCGGGTGAGCGGCAACTTGCTGGCGGCGAAAATCGTGCCGCTGGTGACGCTGCACTGGTAGCTGCAATCGGCGCATTGCCAGTACAGCCGGCCTTGGCGGCGAAACGATGTGCGCGCCGGCCCGCCGCAATTCGGGCAGGCGAAGCCCGCGGGCCAGCGCGACGCGACCAGTGCTGCTTCGCACTTGTCCTCGCTGCCGTAGCGCTCCATGAACTCTGCCATCGACAGCCCGGGTTGAAACTGCACACGGTTCATTGCCATGGGGTGCCTCCCTGTTGGTACCCCAATTTTCGGCTCCGACAGGCTCATGGGATGAGCCTGTCGGGCATAAACTGAACTTCGTCGCTAATCAGGACAGCGCATCGGCCTGCGTCACGTCGTTGGTGTTCGCCGGCGTGCCGATCACCGT
>CALLYQ010000288.1 GCA_937858875.1 uncultured Lautropia sp.
AAAAGCCTCGACCGCGCCGTCGAGCGGTGCAAGGCCCCGCACGAGCAAGCGGCGCTGCACGAGCACGAGCGCAAGCAAGGCGAGCAGCCCGCCGGCCAGCAGCGCGCGGCGGAACCCGGCGATCGCCGCGTCGACCGCAGAAACGTCCTCGGCGACTTCGACGAACCAGACCGGTGCGTTTGAAGCCGGCACTGCGGCCGGTTGCGCGGTCGCCGGCTGCGCGACGGCCGGCTGCGCGGTCGCAGACCCCGCGATGCCCGGCTGCGCGTCAGCCGGTGGCCCGCTACCCGGATACGCCTTCGCGTGGACCAACAAGGTCTGCCCGGCCGGACCGGGGCGACGCGAGACGCCCTCGTGCACCGAGGCTGTCGTCGAGGCTGCCAGCGAGGCTGGTGCCGGATGCAGGTCCTCGTCCCACAGGGACCGTGAGCGGATCGTCCGGCTGGTATGCGTGATCCGGAAATAGTGGCCCGACAAGGGCAGTCGATAGACGGTGCCGGCGGCCTCTTCAGCGGCCCGTTCCGGGTCGGCGGCATCCCGAATGCGGGCGTACAGCAGATCGGCGTCGTGCTCGAGCCGCGACAGCACGTATCGATCGACCAGTTCGCGCGGAAAGTGCTGCAGGCCCACGGCAAGCAGCGCCCCGGTCACGATCATCAGCAGCGACAGGCTCAGCGTGAGCCGGTTGCGCAACGAATTCATCGGGCGTCCTCGACCTTCATCGGGCGTCGTCGACGAATATGTAGCCCTGGCCGCGTCGTGTCTCGATGCGCTGCTCTCCGAGCAGCTGGCGCAGGCGCCGCACATAGACCTCGATCACATTGCTGTCGCGCTCGCTGTCGTAGTCGTAGACGTGTTCGGCCAGACGGGTCTTGGACAACACCTCGCCCGGGTGGCGCATGAAGTAACGCAACAGCTTGAACTCGGTCGCGGTCAACGCCCGTTCGTGGCCGTTGTCGTCGACCAGGCACTGGCGACTTTCATCGAGCCGCCATCCGCCGACAAGCAGCTGCGGCGAGCTGACCGGCGCGGCCCGTCGCAGGAGCGCCTGGACACGCGCGAGCAGTTCCTCGGTATGGAACGGTTTGCCGAGGTAGTCGTCGGCGCCCGCCCGCAGCCCGTCGACCCGTTCGCTCCAGCCGTCGCGGGCGGTCAGGATCAGCACCGGGACCGCATTGCCGGCCGCGCGCCATTCGCGCAGCAGTTCGAGCCCGTTGCGACGCGGCAGGCCCAGATCGAGGATCACCGCATCGTAGGGCTCGGTGGCGCCGAGGTGACCGGCATCGACGCCGTCGGCGGCGAGGTCGACCGCATAACCTTCGCGCATCAGCCGATCGCGAAGCCGGGGGCCCAGCTCCGCGTCGTCTTCGGCAATCAGCAGCCGCATGGCCTCACTTCTTCTTGCGATTCAGCACTTCGCCGCTCGCCGCATCGAGTTCGAGCTTGTGGACGCGGTCGCCATCGTCGATCAACTTGACCTCGTAGACGAAGCGGCTGTCCTCGCGCTCGAGTTCGACCTCGACGACCTCCCCGGGCTGGGCGTTGCGGGCACGTTCGAGAATGTCTTCGATCGGCAGGATCTTGCCGGCTTCACGCAACTGCCGCACTTCAGCTTGGCGCAATCGGTCGCTGTCGGCCCTGGCGGTTCCCGCGGCGGTCAGCAGCACCGCCGCGGACAGACCGGCAGCGGCAAACATCGAAAGCAGTCGGGGCGTCGAAAGAACTCGGGGCGTATTCATGATGGAACTCCTTGGGGAACTGTAGAGGAAAAGTCGTCGGCGACGGTTCGCCGCCGTCGCTCATGCGATCCGGTCTCCGGAGCGCTTCGGTTTGCGGCCGGTGATCATCGACAGGACCAGGTTCTCGCGATGAACGAGACTTTCGACGATCACGCCGACCACATGGATTCCCGCCAGCACCATCGTCATGTTGGCGAGGAATTCGTGAAACTCGGCAATCCAGTGCGCTTCGCGGCCGAGGTCGCCGAGCAATGCGGCCAGCGGCCCCGCCCCCTCCTCGATCGCCAGGCTCGCCATGCCTGTCAGTGCGAGCAACGGAATCAGGACCAGCAACGCCACCACCATCAGCGCACCGGCCGGGTTGTGGCCCAGGTGGCGCGCCGCGCGACCGGCAAGCGTGTCCTTAAGGTAGCGCAGCGCCATGCCTGGAGAACGCACGAAATCGGTGAACCGGGCGTGCCGCGGGCCGAACAGGCCCCACGGAATGCGCGCCACGACCAGCGCGAGCGCCAGATAGCCGGCCCAGCTGTGCACTGCCAGGTTGTGATCCTCGACGACGAATGCCGTCAGGAAACTTGCGGCGAGCCCCCAGTGGAAAAGGCGAACGAAAGGATCCCAGACTGCCACTTCGTTGACGTGCTTCATCTTCAAGCTCCTTCGAAGCCGGCGGCGCCGGTCGCTGGGATGCAGTATCGGCAGGTGTTGCTGAATTCAAGCTGAAGACGCCAACTTCGCGATTCGCACGCCGCTGACGTCGAAGGCGATTCCGTTGACGCGTTCAAGGAACGTACCAATCGATCGCTTGCTGATGGCAACTGCCGCCCGCAGATCCTCCGCGGGCGGCTCCGGATTCCACGAAATGGATCAGGCGTTGTGACCGGTGACCGGCGGAACCTCGACGGTGGCGCCCGAGCGGACATCCTCACGTGTCAGCGTGCTCGGCTGAGCATGAGCGGGCCGGACTTTCACTCCCTCGAAGTTCGACTGCATCAGGAACGGCACCGCCGAAGGGAAGTCCTTCGCAATCGCCGCGGGCGCAACGGCGTTGATGTTGCCGGTCATGACCGGGTAGTCGGTCTCGACGGTCTGCGCCTGCGCACCGAAGGCGATAGCGAGAAGGGCGGCGGAAATGGCGAATTTGTTGCGGTTCATGGTGATCTCCCGTTGATCAGGGTTGGGGTGATTCGAGATTAACGACGCGGCGCTGAATCCAGGCTGAATCCGGAATCGCCGCCGACGCCTGCCCACCTCGAGAGCAGCTCGAGCAGATCTGGCGCGCATCCGCTGCGCTTAAGGTGCAGTTAATCCGCGGCGCGAACAATCCTGGCTCAGACCTGGAGCTCGCATGCTCACCGCACCGATCACGACCGAGGCCTTCGCCGAACCGGCGCTGCAATCGCGCCTGCGCGTCCACCTTCCGGGCGACCCCGAACGCGCCGACGTCGAGGCTTTCATCGCCGCGACGTACGCCCGGCATTTCGGCGCCCGACTGACGGTCTTCGCACCGAACCTCGTCAGCATCCGCGAAGGCGACGCAATCGTCGCGGCCGCCGGCTTCCGGGTGGCCACCGAGGCGCTCTTCCTCGAGCGCTACCTCGACGAACCGATCGAGGCCATGCTCGCCCGATGCGCAGGAGTGAGCATCGCGCGCGAGTCGATCGTCGAGATCGGCCACCTCTCCGTGCGGCGCGCGAACGAGGGCCGGCGCCTGTTCCCGCTGCTTGCCCGGCACCTGGCCACCGGCAAGCTGCAGTGGGGCGTGAGCACGGTGACCGAGGAGCTGAGACACCTGCTCACCCGAATGAGCGTGCCGTCGGTCGCGCTCGGTGTTGCCGATCCTTCCCGCCTCGGCCTCGCGGCAAGTGACTGGGGACGCTATTTCGACCACCGCCCGGTCGTCGTCGCCGGACCTCTGGCGCTTGCCCGCGCGCGCCTCGACTCGGCGGTGCGGCCGCGATGAACGTCCCAGCCCTCGAGGACGGCCGGCGCAGCTGGAGCAGCGAACAACTGCACGACGAAGTCGACCGGTTCGCCGGGCTGCTTCGAAACGCACGCGCGAAAGTGCTCGCAACGCAACTGGACAACTCCGCGGCGTGGGTGGTTGCCGATCTCGCTGCCGCACGAGCGGGGGTCGTCCATCTCCCGCTCCCTACGTTCTTCACCCGACAGCAGCGCGCGCACGCGCTCGCCGCGGCAGGCGCCGACGCCTTGCTGCTGAACAGGCAACACTTCACCGCCGACGTCGCCGGCGTCACGACGCGCCGAACGCAGGTCGTGGCGAGATCCGAGATCGAACTGATCCGTCTGTCGAATCGTGCCGTGATGCTGCCCGCCGACACCGCCAAGGTCACCTTCACCTCGGGAAGTACCAGCGCCCCGAAGGGCGTCTGCCTTTCGGCTTCCGCGATGGAAAAGGTTGCCGAAGGCGTCGCCCTGGCAACCGCCCCGCTGGGCATCGGACGCCACCTGTGTGCGTTGCCGCTTGCCCTGCTGCTCGAGAACGTCGTCGGCATCCTGGCTCCCCGGTTGCGTGGCGCGACGATCCTCGCTCCACCGCTCGAGGAACTGGGGCTCAACGGCTCATCGAGCTTCGATCCGGCCGTGTTCGACCGCGCCGTCTCGACGCATCGGCCGCACAGCCTCGTGCTGATGCCGCAGATGCTGCGCGCCTGGGTCGGACACCTGGCGCGCAGCGGCGCCCGAGCACCCGACTCGCTGCGCCTCGTCGCGGTCGGCGGCGCGGCCGTGGGCGCCGGTTTGATCCGTTCGGCGCGTGCTCTCGGCATCCCCGCCTACGAGGGTTACGGCTTCACCGAGGGCGGTTCCGTGCAGACGCTGAATCTGCCGGGTGCCGACAGGCCGGGAACGGTCGGCCGCCCGTTGCCCCATTCACGTGTCCGCGTCAGCGACGACGGCGAGATCGAGTGCGCCGGATCGCTGCACCTCGGTTACCTCGGCGGCCGGTCGGCCACCGCGGACGAGTGGTGGCCGACCGGCGATCTCGGGCACATCGACGGGGACGGTTACCTGCACCTGCAAGGCCGGCGCAAGAACCTGCTGATCACTGCGTTCGGCCGCAACGTCTCGCCCGAGTGGATCGAAACGGCGCTCAAAAGCGAGCCGGCCATTGCAGAGGCGGTGGTGTTCGGCGACGCGCTCCCCTCGCTGCGTGCCGTGCTGTGGCCGATCGGCCCGGCCGTGAGCGACGATGCACTGCAGGCGGCAGTCGGCGCGGCCAACGCCTCGCTGCCCGACTATGCGCGCATCGGCCGCTGGACGCGCGGCCTCGAGCGCTTCGATCGGAACACCGGCATGGCGACCGCGAATGGCCGCCCCTTGCGCGACGCGATCGCGGCCCTGCACGCCGAAGCGCTCGGGATTCCGGCCTCGCATGCCGTCCCGACGCGGGTTTCCTCCTCCCTTCAACGAGTCGACCAATGAGCTTCTTCGACACACTCGTCGAGCAGACCGCTGCGGCACGCACCGAACTGGTCGCCGCGCCGATCATCCAGGGCTGCCTGCGCGGCCAGGTTTCGCTTGCGAGTTACCTTGCGTTCCTGCGCGAGGCGTTTCACCACGTCCGTCACACCGTGCCGCTGTTCGAGCGCCTGCGAGCGGTACTTCCCGCGCGTCACGCGTGGCTGCGTCCGGCACTCGACGAATACATCGACGAGGAAATCGGCCACGACGAGTGGATCCTCGGCGACATCGCAGCGTGCGGCGGCGACGCGGATGCGGTGCGCGCCGGCACGCCGGGCATCGCGACCGAGGTGATGGTCGCGTACGCCTACGATGTCGTGACCCGGTGCAACCCGCTGGGTTTCTTCGGCATGGTTCATGTACTCGAAGGAACCAGTGCCGCTCTGGCACTGCAGGCCGCCGACCAGATTCGATCCCGGCTAGGTCTTCCCGATGCCGCCTTCCGTTACCTGAACTCGCACGGCAGCCTCGACCAGCAACACACGGCGAATTTTGCCCGGCTGATGAACCGGATCCAAGATCCGCAGGATCAGGCGGCCATCGTGCACGCGGCCACGGTGTTCTATCGGCTGTACGGCGATGTGTTCCGCAGCCTGCCGCTGCCGCCGGCAGGCGCGTCGCAAGGAGCGGCACGATGAGAGCGGCCGGCGCCCGCGTGCTGCTCACCGGCGCGACGGGCGGGATCGGGCGAGCCAGCGCGCGGGCGCTCGCGAAGGCAGGTGCATCGCTGATGCTCACGAGCCGATCGAGCGAAGCGCTCGATGCCGCGATCGCGGCGA
>CALLYQ010000289.1 GCA_937858875.1 uncultured Lautropia sp.
CGACGGACGAGACATAGAGCGGGTGCAGCGGCTCGAGCGTGCGCGTGTCGTACCAGTTGTAGAGGTGCCCGCGGTGCCGCTCCATCCTCTCGATGCTGGACAGGGTCCGCTCCAGCCGCTCGATGGCCTCGACGAACCCGACCCAGCCGAAGTCGCGCGCAGACACGGTGGACAGCAGGTAGACGCCGATGTTGGTCGGCGAGCTGCGGCCGGCGACTACCGGCGCGGGCGTCTCCTGGAAGTTGTCCGGCGGCAGCATGTTGTGCTCGTCGGTGACGAAGGTTTCGAAATACAGCCAGGTGCGGCGCGCGATGCGGCGCAGCCGGCCGACGTCGTCCGGCGCGACCTCGAGCCGGTCCTCGATCCCGGCCGGGCGGCTGATCAGCCAGGCGAAAGCGGGCGAACCGGCCCAGAACAACGCGAAGAACAGGGCGACAGCCGCGCCGCTCGAGCCGGCGGCGAGCGGGATCACAAGGCCGATGGCGGCGATCGGCAATACGCCCGCCATCGCACGGTAGTGGTCGGCGAGGCCGCGTCCGCCCGAACGGGTTTCCTGCGAGGCGGTCCGCCACTCGAGCAGCCGCCGTCGGCTGAACAGCAGCCGGTGCAGCGTGCGCACGATGGCATCGCTCATCGACCACGCGGCGTGTGCCATCAGCACGATCCGCGCGGCAATCTGCGCAGCCGTCAGGGCGGCATCGCGGGTGAAGGCGGCGAAATGGCTCCTGAGCGTTGCGCTCCGGTCGCGCGGCAACAACGCACCGAGCAGGCCGATGACGAGCGGAAGCGACACGCTGATCACCAGCAGCGCCTGCCATTGCAGCGCGAGACCGGCGGGCAGCAGCGTCCAGCCCGCGATCGAGGCGGCCACCCACAGCGGCGGGGTCAGTGAGCGGCGCAGGTTGCTGACCATCTTCCAGCGCGACAGGCCGGGCACGCCCGAACCGAAGTCGACGATCCACGGCAGCAACTGCCAGTCGCCGCGGGCCCAGCGGTGCTGGCGCGCCGCGTCGACCAGATAGCGGGTCGGATAATCTTCGATCACCTCGACGTCGGTGACCAGCGCGGCGCGCGCATACGCTCCTTCGAGGAGGTCGTGGCTGAGCACCGCGTTCTCCGGGATTCGCCCTTTCAGCGCCGCCTCCATCGCATCGACGCAGTACAGCCCCTTGCCGGTGAAGATCCCTTCACCGAACAGATCCTGGTAGACGTTGGAGACGGCGAAGACATACGGGTCGATCCCGCGATTGGCCGAAAAGACACGCTGGAAGAACGACGTCGCGGCGCCGACGGTCAGCGACGGCGTCACGCGCGGCTGGAGGATGCCGTAGCCGGAGACGGGCCGCCCACCCTTGCCGTCGCTCACCGGCCGGTTCAGCGGGTGGGCGAGCTTGCCGACCAGCCGTGCGACCGCGTCGCGCATCGTGCGCGTGTCGGCATCGAGCGTCATCACGTATTTCACGTCCGGCGGAAGTGCGCTGGCCGGTTCGAAAAAACTGGTATCGCTGTCGCCGCGCAGCAGTGCATTGAACTCGTGCAGCTTGCCGCGCTTGCGCTCCCAGCCCATCCAGCAAGCTTCCGCCGGGTTGAAGAGCCGCCGGCGGTGGAGCAGGAAGAAGCGGGCATGGCTCGCGCTCGGGTAACGGGCGTTCAGCGCATCCATCTGTTCGTGGGCGAAGGCGAGCAGCTGGCGATCGGCGGCGCTCTCCTCCGCGTCGCTGTCCAGCCAGTCGGACAGCAGCGCGAAATGCAGGGCACCGCTCGGATTGGCCAGGTGATGGACTTCCAGATCGCGTAACGCTTGTTCCACGTCGTCGCGGCTGCCGATCAGCGTCGGCACGACGACGAAGGTGCGCGCATGATCCGGCGGGCCGTCCCTGTACTCGTAACCGATCAGCCGGCTGGGCTCGACCAGCATCGAGACCAGCGAGTTGAACAGGCCGTGGGCCGCCTCGAGCGCGGGCGCCGCGAACGCGACGAGCAGCAAGGCAACGATGCCGCTGCCGAGCCCGTAAGCCGTCAACGCCAGGGCCACGGCAAGCATCATCAGGCCGGCCAGCAGCACCACCGGCAGCCCGATGCCGAGCCAGGTACTTCGGCGCCATCGGCGCAGCAGGCGTTTGCCGAACGGCATCGAACAACCGAGCGTCCGCTCCAGTTCCTGCCGCCGTGGTCCAACGAGAATACAGCCGGCATCGACGCCGCCCGCGCCATCCGATGCGCCTGCTCGTGCCGCCTCGGCAAGTTCGACGACCGTGAGCGTCACCTCGTGTTCGTTCCTTTCCGAACGCTCGGCCAGCGTCTCGATGGCACGCCGGTAGGCATCTCGCGACGCAAAGTCGAGCGCTGCGAAGTCGGTGCGCGCGCGCAGCAGCCGGTCGACGTGGCTGACCTCCTCGAACCACACGGCCCAGTCGATGTCGTCGATCAGGCGAAGTCCCTGGACGATGTTTCCGGTGGTGAGCTTGCTGGTCGACAGGTGGGCGTGTTCGTCGAGCGTAATGCGTTCGGCGTCCGTACCGGCTGCCTCGAGCAAGGCCTCGAGCCAGCTCAGCGCGCCGCGCGAAGTCGTCGAGCCGTCGCGCACCCGGTGCAGGAACTGGGTGGCGAAGGTCCTGTCGTGCGCGTATCCGGCGCAGGCCGCGAGGATCGCCGCTTCGTCGCCGGGCGGCGCACTGGCAAGCCGGTCGGCGGCCTGGTTGGCGGCCAACTGCATCTCGCGTCCCCGCGTAATGCGGATCGCCATTCGTCGCAGGTTCTCGACCAGGACGAAGCGCAGCAGC
Source organism: uncultured Lautropia sp. (assembly GCA_937858875.1). GTDB lineage: Bacteria > Pseudomonadota > Gammaproteobacteria > Burkholderiales > Burkholderiaceae_E > Zeimonas. The sequence continues at coordinate 2,784 of CALLYQ010000289.1, forward strand.
GACGGCAGCGCCCACAATTCGCCGATGTTCAGTGGCTGCACCTGCTGGAAGCCGTCGACGATCGTCCGGAACCCGTTCGCCGACACCGCGCTGTCGGTATCGGCGACGTAGGCCCACGCGATCGCAAGCACGCGCGGTACACCGCGCTCGGGCATCAGCGGCAATTGCCGGTAGAAGCGCGGCGGCAGATCACGGCGGATGGCGGCGATCGCGTCCTCGATCACATGAGAGTTCTCGAGCAGCCAGCTGCCGGTCGACATCAGGCTTTCGCCTTGTTGCTGCGCGCGGTTGAGCGCCTGCACAGCAGCACGGATGGATCGGGCGTTCTGGTTCGTCCTCTCTCGCGGGTCGAGCGGACGAAGGTTTTCCAGGTGGGCCGCCGCGTTGCGGGCGACTGCCGCGCCAAGCAGGCTCAGATCGCTCTGGGGGGCGAAGGAACCGCGAATGGGGATTTCGCCGTCGTGCGGCGATGACGCATGATCGGATACGAGCTTCGAAGCTACCTTGGCATTCATGCAATCTTCGGTGAGAGTTGGTGAGAGACCGTTCGTAAACGTAGCGCCCCAACACGCTCGGACACGAGACAGGCCCGACGCGTCGAATGCGCGACGGCCGGAAGGCGCCTTGTGTTCCTTCCGGGGCATCAGCCGGGGATGGACTTGCGAAGACCGTGCCTCACGAGCAGTTCGCGCGCCCGGATCCGCTCCTTAGCCAGGTTCGGCTCGTTCAGAGCGTTGGTTCGAGTCTCGCTGCTGATGGGCGAGCTGATGACGCCTTCGAATCGAACGTCCGGGAACCGGCCGTTCGCCGCCTGCGAGGCGGGCAGTGTGCGGCCGCGGTGATGCTGGCGAATCGCTGGACGGCGGGCGCTGCAATCCGGCTCGGATAGTTGACCGAGCAAGATAACATGTGCGGCTGCTTGCTGCCGTCGCGCTGGAAGGCCCACATGCGAATCCCCATCCTCGCCCTGACCGCCGCGGTCCTGCTGCCCGGCTGCACGGCGATCGCAGTCACCGGCGCGGTCGTCGGTGCGACGGCAACGGTGATCGGCGCAGCCGGCAGCGTCGTGGTCGGCACGGCCGGTCTTGCGGTGGACGCCGCCGGCGCGGTGCTCGGTGGTGATGACGAGGACGACTGACGGACAAGAGCCGAAGGGCTGTATCGCTTCGGAGTTCAACCCGACAGCCGGCCCAGATCCGGGGACCTGGCCCGTCCGAGCACTTCTTCGACTGCCGCGGCGATCGCCAGCAACTCGCCATCCGCCCCCGGCGCGCCGATGAGCTGGTAGCCGACGGGCAACTGTCCGGGCGCGCGGGGCAGCGGCAGTGAGACAGCGCATTGCCCGAGATAGTTCGACGGCTGGGTGTTGCGTGTCATGCCCAGGGCAAATCGCATCGCCTGCCTGGGGTCATCGAAGGCGGCAATCGGAGGAGGAAGGTCGACCGTGGTCGGCGTGGCGATGACATCGACCTGTTCGAAATAACGCCGGGCATTGCGGCTGCTCTGGCGGCGGCGCAGCTCGATCGCGAGATAGTCGCTCGCCGCTACCTCGCGCCCCGAATTCACTCGGGCGGCGACGATCGGGTCCATCGTCGATTCTGCCGCGGCGATCGTCCGCGATCCGACAAGCGCCAGGCACGAAACCGGCAATGCGACCGGGAAATAGGCTTCGCGCTCGGCGGCTTCGGTCACTTCGATCGGATCGAGCCGGCTACCAGACGATGCGAGGCTTGCGTTCGCCGCCTCGATTGCCTGTCGGATCTCGTCGGCGAGTCCGTCGTAGTAGTAGACAGACGGGATGCCGATGCGCAACCGGTCGACGTCGATGCGTCGACGGAACGGTTCGTGCAAGCAGCCGAAGAGCTGGGCGTCGATTGCGTCGAAGGCGATCCGGGCGTCCTGCGCGCTGCGGGTGAGCAGTCCGATCGTGTCGACGTCAGGCTGCAGCGGCACCGCCCCACCGGTCGGCCAGTGTCCGAAGCTCGTCTTGAGGCCGAAGACACCGTTGAAGGCCGCCGGAACCCGCACCGATCCGCCCGTATCCGAGCCGATGGCGAATGCGCAGAGGCCGGCTGCGCAGGCCACGCCGGAGCCCGAGCTGGATCCGCCGGGGACGCGCTGTACATCGAGGTCCCAAGGGTTCCATGGGGTGCCCAACGGGGCGGACACCCCGGTGATGCCCAGGCAGAGTTCGACCGCCTTGGTGGTGCCGAGGATCACCACGCCGGACCGGCGCAGTGCACTGATGAACGGTCCTTCGCGGTTCCCGGCGATGCCGGAGAAGTCGATCAGGGAGCCGGCGGTCGGCGTCGGGAAGCCGTCGATGGCGAACACGTCCTTGACCGCGACCGGCACGCCCATCAGCGGACCGAGGTCGGTTCCGGAGGCGCGCAGCGCATCGATCGCCCGGGCCGTGGCAATCGCCCGTTCGCGGTCGACATGCTGATAGGACCGAAGGTGAGGATCGAGGACGTCGATCCGCGCGAGACAGGCCTCGGTCGCCTCGAGCGAGCTGGCGCGGCCCTTGCGGAAATCACTCGCGAAGCGAGCGATGCCACCCGTTTCGAAGGGGTCCGGCGGGGTGTTCGACATGGCTTCGATGTCTCCAATGCCTTGCCTTTTCGGGATGCAGCCAAGGCTATACTAAGCCGCGAGAAGAAACTCGAATTCACGAATCCGATCACGGATCGAGCATGGAGGAGACCTCATGAAGTGGACGACATTGCATCTCGGAGCGCTCTCGCTCGCCGCTTCGCTGGCAGCAGCGCCGGGGATTGCCGCAGCGCAGGTCAAGGTGGGCGTCATCAACAGCGTGTCCGGGGTGTTCTCGGCATTCGGACAGCGCTACCAGGTGGGCATGCAGGAAGCGCTCGAGGAGATCAACGCCAAGGGCGGCATCAACGGCGAGAAGCTCGAACTCGTCATGCAGGACGATCGCTCGGAAGCGAGCAGCGCGCTGGCGGCAGTCGAGTCCCTGAAGAACCAGGGTGTGGCGCTGGTGATCGGCTCGTATGCTTCGTCGATTACCGGGCCGGTGGCACGGCTGATGACCCGCCAGAAAATGCCGCTGATCGTGCTGGGCAGTGCCGACGACAGCATCACCAAACCCGGCTCGCCGTGGGTGTTCCGGGCCAAGCACAATTCGACCATCGTCGCCAAGGCGTACTTCGACTACTTCGATGCCTTGCGTGCCGGGGACGCCGACCTGCGGAAG
>CALLYQ010000290.1 GCA_937858875.1 uncultured Lautropia sp.
GCACCGGCTGGCGCTGCTCACCGACGACGAAAAGGCCGAGGCGCTGCGCCGGGCCGCCCACGGCCGCGGGCTGGCGCTGCCCGAGGAACTGCTGCGCCATCTGCTGACCCACCGTTCCCGCGACATCCGCGCGCTGCTGCGCCTGCTCGATGCGCTCGACCGCTTCGCCCTCGAGCGCAAGCGCCCGCTGACACTGCCCCTGTTGCGCCAGTTCGACGACGCCGAGCGGGCAGGCTGATAAAATCTTCGCTAAATCATGGATTTAAACAACAATCATCGGTCCGGTTCCGGCGCTGCGACGCGCCTTGCGCTGTTCGACCTCGACTACACGCTGCTGCCGATCGACAGCGACTACGAGTGGGCGCGCTTCCTGATCCGCCTCGGCGTCGTCGACGGCCCCGAGTACGAGCGCAACAACGACCGCTTCTTTCGCCAGTACCACGACGGCACGCTCGACATCACCGAATTCCTCGCGTTCCAGCTCGCACCGCTGGCCGCGCACGACCGGCAGACACTCGTCGACTGGCACGCGCAGTTCATGGCCGAGGTCATCGAGCCGGCGATTCATCCGCAGGCGCGCGAACTGGTCGACAAGCACCGCGAGCGCGGCGATCTGTGCGCGATCGTCACGGCCACCAACGACTTCGTCACCGCGCCGATCGCGCACGCCTTCGGCATCGAACACCTGATCGCGACGACGGTCGAACTTCTCGACGACCGCTACACCGGGCGCCCGCACGGCACCCCCTCGTTTCGCGAAGGCAAGATTCGCCGCACCGAGGAATGGCTGCGCGCGCACGGCCGGAGCTGGAACGACTTCGCCGAGTCCTGGTTCTACAGCGACTCGCTGAACGACCTGCCGCTGCTCGAACGCGTCGACCATCCGGTGGCCACGAACCCGGATCCGCGGCTCGATGCGCTGGCCCAGGAACGCGGCTGGCCGGTGCTCAGGCTGTTCGCCGCATGATCCGCAAGTTCATCGACCGGATCCTGCGCGGCCGGCGCAATCCCGGCCACAAGGCACGCCCCCTCGTTCGCAACAAGCCCAAGCAGTACCGGGCGTCCGAACAGGGCGTGCCGCTCGAGCACGTCTCCGACGCGGCCTTCCGCACTTGCGAAACGCTGCAGAAAGCCGGGTTCCAGGCCTGGATCGTCGGCGGTGGCGTGCGCGACCTGCTGCTCGAGCTGAAGCCGAAGGATTTCGACGTGGCCACCGACGCCACGCCCGAGCAGGTGCGCGCGCTGTTTCGCCGCTCGCGGATCATCGGACGGCGCTTCCAGATCGTGCACGTGCTGTTCGGCCGCGAACAGATCGAGGTCTCGACCTTCCGCGCATTGCAGCCCGACGCCGAGACCGACGAGCACGGCCGCGTGCTGCGCGACAACGTCTGGGGCACGCAGGCCGAAGACGCTGCGCGGCGCGACTTCACGATCAACGCGCTTTACTACGACCCGGTCGCCGACCTGCTGCTCGACTATCACGACGGCGTGCAGGACCTGAAGTCGCGCACGCTGCGGATGATCGGCGACCCCGTGACGCGCTATCGCGAAGACCCGGTGCGCATGCTGCGCAGCGCGCGCTTCGTCGCGAAACTCGGCTTCGAGATGGATCCGGCAACCCGCGCCCCGATCGCCGAACTCGCCCCGCTGATCCGCAACGTGCCGGCCGCGCGCTTGTTCGACGAGATGCTGAAGCTGCTGACCTCGGGTCAGTCGATGGCCTGTCTGCATGCGCTGCGCGACATGGGGCTGCATCACGGGCTGCTGCCGATGCTCGACGTGGTCCTCGAGCAGCCCGACGGCGAAAGCTTCGTCTCGATCGCGCTGGCGAACACCGACGAACGCGTGCGCAAGGGACGCACGGTGTCGCCCGGTTTCCTGTTTGCCACGCTGCTCTGGGAACCGGTTGCGCAACGCTGGCGCGAATGGCAGGAACGCGGCGAACCGACGGTGCCGGCGCTCGCCGCGGCGATCGATTCCGTGCTGGCCGAACAGGGCGATCAACTGGCCATCACGCGCCGCTACCTGGCCGACATGCGTGAGATCTGGATGATGCAGCCGCGCTTCGAGCGCCGGCACGGCCGCTCGCCGTGGGGGCTGGTCGAGCACATGCGTTTTCGCGCCGGCTACGACTTCCTGCTGCTGCGCTGCGAGGCCGGCAAGATGCCCGACGAGATCGGCCGCTGGTGGACCGACTTCCAGGGCGGCGACAGCGAGCAACGCGAGGCGCTGATCGCCGAGGCGCAAAGCCAGGGCGCCGGCGGCAGCGCGCGCAAGCGGCGTCGGCGCAGCCGCAAGAGCCGCGGATCGAGCCACAGCGGCAGCGGCGAGACCAACGGCGCAGCCGACTACATGAACTCCAGAGGCGGCGACGCCGGCGAAAGCGACGCCGGCGAAGGCCACGCCGGCACCGACTCCGGCGATTCACCCGACGACGAACGGCCGGTATCCGCGCGGGCAGCCCGCGCCCGGGCGAAGCGCGCCGCGGCGGCGGCGATGCAGTCCGGTACTTCGCCGCAACGATGAACGAGGCTGCCCGCGCCTGGGTCGGACTCGGCGCGAATCTCGGCGACGCCCGCCGCGCGCTGCGCGAAGCGCTCGTCTCTGTGGCCGCGCTGCCCGGCACGCGGCTGGCCGGCGTCTCGTCGCTGTATCGCAGCGCGCCGGTCGACGCGACGGGGCCCGACTACCTGAACGCCGTCGCGGCGCTCGACACGGAACTGGCGCCCGAGGCGCTGCTCGACGCACTGCTGGAGATCGAGCAGCATG
>CALLYQ010000291.1 GCA_937858875.1 uncultured Lautropia sp.
GCGCGGCCGTCGCGCTGCCAGGCATCGGCGGGGGCGGCGTCGACGACGGCAACCGCGATCGACGCAGTCATGCGCGAACTGGCGCGCTGGCGCCGGCAGCCCGAGCTGCGCACCGTGCGCAGCTTCCATGACGACGAGGGCTGGCTCGATGCGCTGGTGCAGCGGATCCGCGGCCAGTGGGCGCACGACGGGCCGCCCGACCGGCTGCTGATGAGCTTTCACGGCGTGCCGAAGCGCACGACGCTCGCCGGCGATCCGTACCACGAGGAATGCCTGGCCAGCGCGGCGCAGCTCGCCGCGCGCCTGGGGCTGCCGCAGGACCGCTGGATGGCGGCGTTCCAGTCGCGCTTCGGCCGCGCCGAGTGGTTGCAGCCGTACACCGCGCAGACGCTGTCGGAACTGGGCCGGGCCGGCCTGCGCCGCGTCGACGTCGTCTGCCCGGGCTTCGTCTCCGACTGCCTCGAAACGCTCGAGGAGATCGCGATCGAGGGCAAGGAGACCTTCGTCGAAAGCGGTGGGCGCGATTTCCGCTTCGTGCCCTGCCTGAACGACTCGCCGGCCTTCATCGAGGCGCTGGGCCGGCTGGCGCTGCGCCACCTGTCCGGCTGGTGAGCAGGTCCGGTGGCGCTCGCGCTGCGCTGGCCGCTTATTTCTGCTGCGGCGGAATCCGCAGCACCTGTCCCGGATAGATCTTGTCCGGATGCGTGAGCATCGGCTTGTTGGCCTCGAAGATCGGCATGTACTGGTTCGCGTTGCCGTAATACTGCTTGGCGATCTTCGACAGCGTGTCGCCCTTGACGACCGTGTAGTACTGGGCCTCTTCGCCACCGGCGGCCACGGTCATCCGGTCTTCGACGCGATCGACGCCCGCAACGTTTCCGCAGCACAACACGATCTTCTCGCGGGTCGGCTGGTCGGGCGCTTCGCCCGAGACCGTTGCGGTGCCCGACGCGCCATCGAAGCTGACCTGCAGGTCCTTGGCGCTCAGGTTCATGGCCGCGATGTAGTCGGTGATCGCCTTGGCCGCGACCGCGTTCGGGTCTTCGGCCGGGCTGGCTGCCTGGGCCGAACCGGAGCCGAACAGTTTTTCGCCTGCTTCACGAATGAACGAGATCAATCCCATTTTCCTTCTCCTGTCGAAGTTGACGAACATCAGCGTGGTCAAGCGTCGGCGGCAACAGGCGGCCGGCGATCCGCGCCCAGCTTGCCTGCCAGCGTCGATTTCGAAGATTACAGCAGTACGGAGCAGCGGCGGCGGGGCTTGAAGGCAGGCGAAGCGGCCCGATATGCGGGGTTTGCGCAGTCGCGACCCGGGGTTTGACCGGCGCGCCTGCCACGACCTTCGGAAATATCGAGAGGATGGGCATGATCGACGAGCAAGGCTCAGGAGCGGGCGCAGGCCCGCGAAATCCGCAGCAGGACCCCGCGGCCGCTGCCGCGAGCACGCTGGATACCGGCGCGAACACGCCGCCGCCGGGCGACGACAGTGCCGCCGCGGGCCGGATCGCCGAACTCGAAGCCCGCTGCGAGGAACTGAACGACCGCTACCTGCGGGCCGTCGCCGAAACCGAGAACGTTCGCCGTCGTGGCCAGGAGGAAGTCACCAAGGCGAACAAGTACGGCATCGAGTCCTTCGCCGAGTCGCTGTTGCCGGTGCGCGACAGCCTTGAGCTGGCGCTGCGCAGCGACGCGCCGTCGGTGGAGAACATCCGCGAAGGCGTCGAGACCACCCTGCGCCTGCTGGCCACCGTGTTCGAGCGCAACAAGCTGATCGAGATCGATCCGGCCGGGCAGAAGTTCGATCCGAACCTGCACCAGGCGATCTCGACGGTGCCCGGCGATTCGGCCGATCCGCCGGCGGCGCCGAATCACGTCGTCACCGTGCTGCAGAAGGGCTACCTGATCAACGACCGCGTGCTGCGGCCGGCGCTGGTCATCGTCGCTCAGGGCTGAGCGGCGTCTTGAAATCGGCAGCCTTACACGCATCTTCGATCTGAACAGCCAGATTTCCGCGCATCGAAAGAAAGGACAGCAAACATGGGCAAGATCATCGGAATCGACCTCGGCACGACGAACTCGTGCGTTGCGATCATGGAAGGCAACACGCCGCGCGTGATCGAGAACTCCGAAGGCGCACGCACGACGCCTTCGATCGTCGCGTACATGGAAGACGGCGAGGTGCTCGTCGGCGCGCCGGCCAAGCGGCAGGCGGTCACGAACCCGCGCAACACGCTGTACGCGGTCAAGCGCCTGATCGGTCGCAAGTTCGACGAGAAGGAAGTGCAGAAGGACATCGACCTGATGCCCTTCACCATCACCAAGGCCGACAACGGCGACGCCTGGGTGGAAGTGCGCGGCAAGAAGATCGCGCCGCCGCAGGTCTCCGCCGAGATCCTGCGCAAGATGAAGAAGACCGCCGAGGACTACCTCGGCGAGGAAGTGACCGAGGCCGTGATCACGGTGCCGGCCTACTTCAACGACAGCCAGCGCCAGGCCACCAAGGACGCCGGCCGCATCGCCGGCCTCGATGTCAAGCGCATCATCAACGAGCCCACCGCCGCGGCCCTGGCCTTTGGCCTGGACAAGCAGGACAAGGCCGACCGCAAGATCGCCGTGTATGACCTGGGCGGCGGCACCTTCGACGTGTCCATCATCGAGATCGCCGACGTGGACGGCGAGAAGCAGTTCGAGGTGCTGGCCACCAACGGCGACACCTTCCTGGGCGGCGAGGACTTCGACCAGCGCATCATCGACTACATCGTCACCGAGTTCAAAAAGGACCAGGGCGTCGATCTCAAGAACGACGTGCTCGCGCTGCAGCGCCTGAAGGAAGCCGCCGAGAAGGCCAAGATCGAGCTGTCCTCGGGCCAGCAGACCGAGATCAACCTGCCCTACATCACCGCCGACGCCTCGGGCCCGAAGCACCTGGCGATCAAGATCACCCGCGCCAAGTTCGAGTCGCTGGTCGAGGACCTGATCGAGCGCTCGATCGAGCCCTGCCGCATCGCGCTCAAGGACGCCGGCCTCAAGGTTTCGGACATCGACGACGTGATCCTGGTCGGCGGCCAGACCCGCATGCCCAAGGTCATCGACCGCGTGAAGGAGTTCTTCGCCAAGGAGCCGCGCCGTGACGTGAACCCGGACGAGGCCGTCGCCGTCGGCGCCTCCATCCAGGGCGGCGTGCTGCAGGGCGAGGTCAAGGACGTGCTGCTGCTCGACGTCACCCCGCTGTCGCTCGGCATCGAGACCCTCGGCGGCGTGATGACCAAGCTGATCCAGAAGAACACCACGATCCCGACCAAGGCCTCGCAGGTGTTCTCGACCGCCGACGACAACCAGTCGGCCGTGACCATCCACGTGCTGCAGGGCGAGCGCGAGATGGCCTCGGGCAACAAGAGCCTGGGCCAGTTCAACCTGTCGGACATCCCGCCGGCGCCGCGCGGCATGCCGCAGATCGAGGTCACCTTCGACATCGACGCCAACGGCATCCTGCACGTGTCGGCCAAGGACAAGGCCACCGGCAAGGAAAACAAGATCACGATCAAGGCGAACTCGGGCCTGTCCGAGACCGAGATCGACAAGATGGTCAAGGACGCCGAGGCCAATGCCGAGGAAGACCATCGCCGCGTCGAGCTGGCCAACGCGCGCAACCAGGCCGACGCGCTGGTCCACTCGGTCAGGAAGTCGCTGTCCGAGCACGGCGACAAGATCGATGCCGGCGAGAAGTCGAAGATCGAAGACGCGCTGAAGGCCGCCGAAGAGGCGCTGAAGTCCGACGACAAGGCCGACATCGAGGCGAAGACCACCGCGCTGATGACCGCCTCGCAGAAGCTCGGCGAAATGATGTACGCCGACATGCAGGGCGCGGCCGGTGCCGGAGCCGGCGGCTCTGGCGGCGATGCGCCGGGCGGAGCGCAGGAAGCGCAGCGCCAGAAGGACGACGACGTCGTCGACGCCGACTTCAAGGAAGTCAAGCGCGACGCTTGAGGAAGAGAAGGGGGAAGGGGGAAGGGAGAAGGGTAGTCCGTGCGGCGGAACCATCGGGAGCTCGTGGTCTGGCAGCAGGCGGTGGGACTCGTCGAGCGGATCTATCGTACGACCGAGGTCATTCCTTCTTCCGAGCGTTTCGGGCTGACTGCTCAGCTTCGGCGTGCGGCGGTATCGGTGCCGGCGAATATTGCCGAAGGCCATGCGCGAAGCGGGACGCGCGAACTTCTCCACTTCCTGAGTATTGCTGCAGGGTCGCTGTCGGAGCTCGATACCTTGATCGAGCTCGGACAGCGACTTGGATATCTGGACGACATAGAGGAGTTACGGAAGGCTCTGGACGATGTGAGCGGGATGCTGATGGGTCTTCAGGCTTCGCTGCGCCGGCGTTTGACCGCTTGACGCCTGACCCTTCCCCCTTCCCCCTTCCCCCTTCTCTTCACCAATGGCCAAACGTGACTACTACGAAGTTCTCGGCGTCGCCAAGAACGCGAGCGAAGACGAGCTGAAGAAGGCGTATCGCAAGCTCGCGATGAAGTACCACCCGGACCGCAATCCGGACAGCAAGGAAGCCGAGGGCAAGTTCAAGGAGGCCAAGGAGGCCTACGAGGCCTTGTCCGACCCGCAGAAGCGCGAGGCCTACGACCGCTTCGGCCATGCCGGCGTCGATCCGAACAGCGGGTTCGCCGGCGGGCCGGGCTTCGGCGGTTTCGCCGATGTCTTCGGCGACATCTTCGGCGACATCTTCGGTGGAGCGCGGCAGGGCGGGGGCGGCGGCCGCCCCGGCGTCTATCGCGGCGCCGACCTGCGCTACGCGATGGAGATCTCGCTCGAGCAGGCGGCGCGCGGCTACACGACCGAGATCCGCGTGCCCAGCTGGGAGGGCTGCGAGACCTGCAAGGGCAGTGGCGCGAAGCCGGGCACTTCGCCCAAGACCTGCGGTACCTGCAACGGCCAGGGTGCGGTGCGTGTGCAGCAGGGCTTCTTCTCGATCCAGCAGACCTGCCCGACCTGTCACGGCTCGGGCAAGGTGATCCCGGAACCGTGCACGAACTGCGACGGCGTCGGTCGGGTGAAGAAGAACAAGACGCTCGAGGTCCGGATCCCGGCCGGCATCGACGATGGCATGCGGATCCGCTCGGCCGGCAATGGCGAGCCGGGGCTCAACAACGGGCCGCCCGGCGATCTCTACGTCGAGATCCGCGTCAAGGAGCACGGGGTGTTCCAGCGCGACGGCGACGACCTGCACTGCGAGGTGCCGATCGGGATCACGACCGCGTCACTGGGCGGGCGGATCGAGGTGCCCACGCTCGAGGGCAAGGCCGAGATCGAACTGCCCGAGGGCACGCAGTCGGGCAAGCAGTTCCGTCTGCGCGGCAAGGGCATCAAGGGGCTGCGCTCCAGCTACCCGGGCGACCTGTACGCGCACGTCGTCGTCGAGACGCCGGTGCGCCTGACCGAGCACCAGAAGAAGCTGCTGCGCGAGCTCGAGAGTTCCTTGACCGATCCGAAGCACAGCCCTCAGACGAAGGGCTGGATGGACCGGGTCAAGGAGTTCTTCCAGTGATCACTCGACCTTGACGCCCGCCTCGGCCGTCACCTTGGCCCACTTGGCGATTTCTGCGGCCTGGAACTTCGCCAGTTCCTCGGGCGTCGACAGGATCGCGTCGAGCCCCAGCGTGGCCAGCCGCTTCTGGACCTCGGGCAGGCTGTAGACGCGTTTGGCCTCGTCGTGGATTTTCGCGATCACGGCGGGCGGCGTCCCGGCCGGCGCGAACAGCGCGAACCACGAGGTCGCTTCGAAGCCCGGCACGCCGCTTTCGGCGACCGTCGGCACGTCGGGCGCTGCGGCCGAGCGCTGGGCACCGGTCTGGGCGACCGCGCGGATCTTGCCGTCGCGCGCCATCGGCAAGCCCGACGGCATGTTGTCGAACATCAGCTGGATCTGTCCGCCAATGAGATCCGGAATCGCGAATTGCCGGCCCTTGTACGGGATGTGCTGCATCTGCACGCCGGTCATCGACTTGAACAGCTCGCCCGACACGTGGATCGAGGTGCCGAGCCCCGGCGATCCGAAGGACAGCTTGTCGGGGTTGGCCTTCGCATGCTCGATCAGGTCCTTGACCGTCTTGACCGGCAGGTCGTTGTTGACGACCAGCAGGTTGGGCGTGGACGCGAGCAGCGAGATCGGTGCGAAGTCCTTGACCATGTCGTACGGCATCTTCGCGAAGATCGAGCCGTTGATCGAGTGCGTGCCGACGGTGCCCATGACGATCGTGTAGCCGTCGGGCGGCGACTGCGCGACGATGTCGGAACCGATGTTGCCGCCGGCCCCGGGCTTGTTGTCGACGATGACCGGCTGGCCCAGTTCCGATTTTTCGCTGAACAGGCGCGCGAGGATGTCGGGCGCGCCGCCGGTCGGGAAAGTGACGACGATCCTGATCGGCCGGGTCGGCCATTCCTGGGCGGCGGCGAAGCTGCCGGAAAGCGCGAGAGCCGCGCCGAGCGCGCAGGCGGCGAGTCGTGAGGTGAACATCGGGTCTCCTTCGTTGGAATACGCGGCTCGCCGGGTGTCGTCGACTGGCCTGCAACCGCGAGAGCGCGAGTATCCGGGCTGCCCGGTGCCGTGGTCAAGGCGGCATGCGACGCGGGGCTTTCGTTTCGAGACCGTCGAGATACCGTTCTGGACGGCCTGCCGGGCTGGTAGAGTCGGCGGCATGGAATCGGGACAGCGCATGCAAGCGCGCGCGGCCGAACGGCCGCCGTATTTCAGGCGTCCGGCCGGCCAGGCCAAGGGTCGCCAGGTCGATCCGGCGAGCCGCGAGCACGTGCGCGCGCTGCTCGGCGACGCGCCTCTCCGGCGCGACCTGCTGATCGAGCACCTGCATCGGCTGCAGGATGCCGACGGCTGCCTGAGCGCGGCCACGATCGCCGCGCTGGCGCAGGAAATGCGGCTGTCGCAGGTCGAAGTCTTCGAGGTCGCCACCTTCTATCACCACTTCGACGTGATCGGCGCCGACGAAGCGCCACCCCCGCCGCTGACGGTGCGCGTCTGCGAATCGCTCAGCTGTGCGATGGCCGGCGGCGATGCGCTGGCCGACGCCTTGCCGGCACTGCTCGGTGCCGGCGTGCGCGTGCAGCGCGTGCCTTGTGTCGGGCGCTGCGACGCGGCGCCGGTGGCCGTCGTGCACCGGTATCCGCTCGGGCATGCCAGTGCGCAGCGGGTGCGCGAGGCGGTCGACGCCGGGCTGCGCGACTGTCCGCTGCCCCAGGCGCAGGGCCTGGATGCGTATCGCCGTGCCGGCGGCTACCGGACGCTGGCAGCGGTGCTCGAAGGCGCCGAGGCGCACGAGACGGTGCTGCGCCGGCTCGACGAAGCAGGGCTGCGCGGGCTGGGTGGTGCAGGCTTTCCGTCGGCACGCAAGTGGCGCGTGGTGGCGGCCGAGCCGGGGCCGCGGATGCTGGTCGTCAATGCCGACGAGGGCGAACCGGGCACCTTCAAGGATCGCTGGCTGCTCGAGACGGTGCCGCACCGGATGATCGAGGGCATGCTGATCGCAGCGGCGGTCGTCGGCTGCGACGAATGCTGGATCTACCTGCGCGACGAGTACGCCGGCGTGCGTGCGCTGCTCGAGCGCGAGCTGACGGCGCTGCGCGAATCGCCGCCGGTGCCCGGGTTCGCGCTGCCGCCGATCCATCTGCGCCGGGGCGCCGGCGCCTACATCTGCGGCGAGGAAAGCGCGCTGATCGAGTCGATCGAGGGCAAGCGCGGGATGCCGCGGCTGCGTCCGCCCTATGTCGCGCAGGTCGGGCTGTTCGGGCGGCCGACGCTGGCGCACAACGTCGAGACGCTCGACCGCGTGGCAGCGATCCTGCAGGAGCCGGCAGCCGAAGCGGCATCGTCCGGGGTGCCTGAGGCCGGCGACGGCTCGGCCTGGGCTGCGCACGGGCGTCGCGGGCGCCGCGGCCTGCGGCTGTTCTCGGTCTCGGGGCGCGTGCGCGAACCGGGCGTCAAGTGCGCGCCTGCCGGCATCAGCCTGCGCGAACTCGTCGACGAGCATTGCGGCGGCATGGCCGACGGCCACGAGCTGTACGCATTCCTGCCGGGCGGCGCTTCGGGCGGCATCCTGCCGGCCTCGCTCGCCGACGACCTGCCGCTCGATTTCGAGACGCTGCAGCCGCATGGCAGCTTCATCGGTTCGGCGGCGATCGTCGTGTTGTCGCAGCACGACCGTGCGCGCGATGCCGCCGTCAACCTGATGGCTTTCTTCCGTCACGAGTCCTGTGGCCAGTGCACGCCGTGTCGGGTCGGCACGGCAAAGGCCGAGGCGCTGATGCGCGCGCCCGACTGGGACACCGGCCTGCTCGACGAGCTGTCGGAGGCGATGGTCGACGCGTCGATCTGCGGGCTGGGGCAGGCGGCGCCGAATCCGGTGCGCAGCGTGATGCGCTGGTTCGCGCATGAACTGGAGGCGAAGCGGTGACCGAAGCGGTGACGGCAATCGCATTCGAGCTCGACGGACGCTCGATCGATGCCTGGCCGGGCGAGTCGATCCTCGAGGCGGCCGAGCGGCATGGCGTCGAGATCCCGCGTCTGTGCCATCGCCCGGGCCTGCGCCCGGACGGCAACTGCCGTTCGTGTGTCGTCGAGGTCGACGGCGAACGCACGCTCGCGGCCTCGTGCTGCCG
>CALLYQ010000292.1 GCA_937858875.1 uncultured Lautropia sp.
ACATCATCCTGATGGACGAGCCGTTCTCGGCGCTCGACATCCAGACGCGGCAGCTGATGGAGAACGAGCTGCTCGAACTGTGGGCGGCGAGCCGCAAGGCCGTGCTGTTCATCACGCACGACCTCGACGAGGCGATCGCGATGAGCGACCGCGTGGTCGTGCTGTCGGCCGGCCCGGCCTCGCATCCGATCGGCGAATTCGCCGTGAACCTGCCGCGGCCGCGCGACGTGGCCGAGATCCGCACGCAGCCGGATTTCGTCGCGCTGCACGAGCAGATCTGGAGCGTGCTGCGCGAGGAAGTGCTGAAGGGCTACGAACAACAGAAGCGGGTCGCTTAGGCTCGCCCGGCATGGCCCGCGTACGAAAAGCGCTCGAACGGATCGATCGATGAAGATGTCCCGGCTGCAGCTCCGCTTCTGGCAACTGCTGGTACTGGTCCTGGTGCTGCTGTTCTGGCACGTGATGACCAGCCCGACGCTGCTGCCGCCGTTCTACTTCGACAATCCCCACAAGGCGGCGTTCTTCTTCGGCGAGCCGCTGAAGGTCTTCGGCCAGGTGATCCACTGGTTCACCAGCGGCGAGATCTTCGTGCATCTGGCCGTCACGTTGTTCGAGACGATCGCGGCCTTCGCGATCGGCACGGTATCCGGGCTCGCGGTCGGCATGTGGCTTGCGCTGTCGCCGACGGCAGCCGCGATCTTCGACCCTTACATCAAGGCGATGAACTCGATGCCGCGGGTGATCCTCGCGCCGATCTTCGCCGTCTGGTTCGGGCTCGGCGTCTGGTCGAAGGTGGCGCTCGGCTTCACGCTGGTCTTCTTCATCGTGTTCTTCAACGTCTACCAGGGCGTGCGCGAAGTCAGCCCGACGATCCTGGCCAACGCGCGGATGCTCGGGGCATCGCAGCGCCAATTGCTGCGCCACGTCTACCTGCCGAGCGCGACCAGCTGGGTGTTTTCGAGCCTGCACACGTCGGTGGGCCTGGCTTTCGTCGGCGCCGTCGTCGGCGAATACCTCGGCTCCGCGCGCGGCGTCGGTTACCTGATCCTGCAGGCCGAGGGCACCTTCGACATGAACACCGTGATGGCCGGCATCGTCGTGCTGACGATCTTCGCGCTGGTCCTGGACTGGCTGGTCGGCGTGTTCGAGAAGCGGCTGATGAAGTGGCAGCCGAAAGGCGGCGAGACAGAGAAGCTGTAGCATGTAGCAGTAAAACCCTTATTGCGATGTCGATAATACTTACATCGTATAAATGGACTCCCTTAGCCAGCTGTGTAAAATCAATGGCTTAAGGCGCCCTCTCGTCGATGGCACGCAAGCTGCTTGCGAGACGCATGGCAATGAACCGTTCATTGCGAATTGCCAAAAAAACGCCAAAGAGGGGGTTCCATGTATTGCAAGGTAATGAAGGCCGTTGCCGCTTCGGCACTGGTCGCTGGCTTGGGTTGGGCCGGTACGGCCAGCGCCGATTCGATTTCGCCTGAAACGTTCTCTGCCACGCTTGCGGCAGGCGAAAGCGTCACGATCAACAAGACGGTGACGGTCTCGCAGGCCTTGACCACCGGGCAGGTCGACATCTTCTTCCTCGCCGACACGACCGGCAGCATGGGCAGCGCGATCAACTCCGTGCGCAACGCGGCCGCCAGCCTGTTGGCGACGACGTCCACCTATGGCAGCGTGCAATGGGCTGTCGGTGAATACCGGGATGTCGGCGATGCGTTCGTCTACCGGCTGAACCAGCAGTTCACGTCCACGCAATCGGCAGTGACCACCGGCATCAACCAGTGGACTGCGAGCGGAGGCGGCGATATTCCGGAGGCGAATCTCTATGGGCTGGAGCAGGCGGCCGGGGCAAACTGGCGCGAGGGTTCGACGAAGATCCTCGTGTGGTTCGGCGACGCACCCGGGCACGATCCGCGACTGGGGGTGAGCGAAGTCAGCGCCACGCAAGCGCTGGTCGACGCAGGCATCAAGGTCCAGGCCATCAATACTCTTGGCGCGAACCAGGGCATCGATGCAGGCGGACAGGCCGGGCGTATCGCGGCGGCGACCGACGGGAACCTGTTCAACGGCGTGAACCAGGCGGCCGTCGCTGCGGCGATCGCCGACGCGATCGAAACGGCGGTTTCGAGCTACTCGAGCGTCTGCCTCGATGCGAGCGAGGCGCCTGCCGGCGTCTCGGTGACCACGTCGGCGTGCTACACCGGCGCTTTCGACCGCGAGATCGAGCGTGAATTCGACTTCACGATCACGTTCACCGCCGAGAGCCCCGGTACCTACGCGTTCAATACCTACGGCACTGTCGATGGCGGCCGCGTGGCGACCGAAGCCGATCGCATCGTCGTTCTCGGCGACGGGCCTGGTACTCCGGTTCCGCTGCCGGGTACGCTTCTGCTGCTCGGCGCGGGCCTTGCCGCGCTGGGTGTGCGTCGGCGCGCAGCCTGATCGAGCCAGATCGGAAATAGTGCGCGCCTTTCGCGCGCGCACTCACCGTATGCTCGAGGCGGCGGGGATTCCCGCCGCTTTTTCGTTTCGACTTTCGGGCTCGCCGATCATGCGCTTATTCACGATCACCGCACTTCTGGCCACTCTGGCGTTCGGGCCCCTCTCCGCTGCGCCCCTGGAGTCGACATGGTCGCGCGAGGCGGCTCCCGGACCGGCATTCGATGCAGGCGGAGCACAGAAGGTGGACGAGCTACGGGCCCCGGCGGTTTCGACGCCGGCGCTCGCCGCTGCGTTGCGCGCGATCCAGGCGGGGCGCTACGACGATGTCGCCGCGCTGGTCCGCGATGCGCTGAAAGTGGAGTCGACGGCCGCGCCGGCCCACGAACTGCTCGGCATCGCGTTGGCGATGCAAGGTCGGCTCGAGCAGGCGAGGTCCGAATTCCACGCAGCCCTTCGCGCGGACCCGAAGCAGGTCACCGCCCTGATCAAGCTGGGTGATCTCGATAGTGCGCAAGGCAGGTTCGAGGAAGCCGACCGGCACTACGAGCGTGCCCGGCAGGTCGATGACAGCGATCCGCAATTGGCGCAGCGCCTGGGATTGAGCGCCGAACGCAAGGGCGATCTGCGCGGCGCAATCGCGTGGTACGAAAAGGGGATACGAGATGCACCCGCCGATTACCTCGGCGTGCGGCTGAACCTGGCCGGTTTGTACAACCGATCCGGGCAGCCGGCCAGAACGGTGGCCTTGCTCGAGGACCATCCGAAACGCGCCTCGAGCGCGGGGCTGCTGTTCCATTTGGGTGTGGCGCATAGCCAGCTGCGAGACTACCCGGCAGCCATCGGGCCCCTGAGGCAGGCACTCGCAATCGATCCGACATTCTGGAATGCCGCGCTGGCGCTGGGAGTCGCCCAGCGGGTTTCCGGCTCGCCTGTCGAATCGGTCGACACGCTTCGACGCTTGGCGCCGCGTTCGCCGCTTCCGCCGGTCGAGCTGGGACATTCGCTGCTTGCGGTGAACCGACCTGCCGAAGCGATCGCCGAGTTCGAGAAGGGCGTTGCTCTTTCCAACGATCGTCCGGTGTTTCGGCTCGAACTGGCGCAGGCCTATCTGGCGGCAGGCGATCACGCCAAGGCGATCGCGCAGTTCGATGCCTTGTCCCGGGTCGACGGGGCGCCGATCGAAGTGGGACTGGGTCTGGCCACCTCGCATCGGCAGGCCGGGAATCTGGACGAGGCCGGGAAGGTCTACGAGCGTTTGCGCAAGCTCGAGCCGAAGAACGCCCTGGTGGCATACCAGGCCGGTCTTTTCGAGGCCTTTCGGCGCAACTACGATGCTGCGATCAAGCTGCTCGGGAGCGCCAGTGCGGACCCTGTGCTCCGGCCCCAGGCGATGCGCGCCATGGCGTTCGCCTATGGCCAGAAGGGGGATCATCGTCGTGCAGTCGAGACGGCGCGCCAGCTGGTCAAGGGATCAGCGGATGAAGCCGGGGCACGGCTGACGCTGGCGGTTCTGCTCGAGCAAGCCGGGCGCAACGGCGAGGCTGCCGCGGAGTACGAGGCGGTGCTCGAGCGTCGGCGTGATGAGCTGCTTGCGCTGAACAATCTTGCCGTGTTGAGAAGCGAGGCAGGCCGGCACGATGGCGCGCTGGCGCTTGCCGAAAAGGCGCATCGGCTCGCTCCGGCCGACCCGCAGGTGCTCGATACCTATGGCTGGGCGCTGCATCGTGCCGGCCGCAGCCGCGATGCCCTTCGCCATCTGACGGAGGCGGTCCGGATGGCTCCCCATTCGTCGACCGCCCGCTTCCATCTGGGCGCGGTCCGGATGGCGGTCGGCGAGCGTGCCGCCGGCCGCGCGGAACTCGCGGCAGCGCTTCAGGCGTCGCCCCAGGCTGCCTGGGCCGCCGAGGCGCGACGCCTGCTCGATGGCGGTTGATCGGAATTCGATGCCGGTGCCGAGTCGGCGCCGCACCGGTCCGAGCGACAGTCGGCTTTCTTTACAGATACTGGACTGTCCCGAAGCGGGGCCGGCGACGCAGCGGGGAGATGCCTTTGAAATCAAACGTTTGTGAGATTTGTCATACATTCGGCACGTTTACTGCTTGGCAAGTATCGTCAGCACGTTGCTGGCAGCACTGACGAGGGAGAGAAACGTGCAAAAAGAACTCAAGAAACTGCTGGCGGCCGCCGGCCTGGCCGCCGCAGCGGCCGTCGCACCGCTGACCGCGTCGGCGGCGCCGATCGAACTGGCGCTGGTGGTCGATGCCTCGGGAAGCATCTCCGCCGCCAACTGGAACCTGCAGACGCAGGCCTACGCGAACGCACTGGCCAACGTCCTGCCGACCGACGGTACGGTCGCGGTTTCGGTGATCCGCTTCGGCAGCACCGCCTCGGTGGTTCGCGGGCTCACGACCATCGACAGCGCCTCTGCCCTGTCCGACCTGAGCTCGTTCTTCACCGGGCTTTCGCAGAGCGGCAATGGCAGTTCGACTTGCATCTCTTGCGGCATCTTCCAGGCCAACGGGACCTTCAGCAGCGACGCGGGCCGCAAGATCATCGACGTGTCGACCGATGGCGGCTGGAACGTCGGCACCAATCCCGCCGGCCCCGCCGGTACCAGTGGCACGTCGGCCTGGGCCGTCGAGAACGGCAACGCCGACGTCGTCAACGCAATCGGCATCGGCATCACGCCGAACTTTGCCTATGGTCCCGATTCGTTCAACATGACCGCGCCGGACTTCGCGGCCTTCGAATCGGCGCTGACGCAGAAGCTGCGTCGCGAGATTCCGGGGCAGGTTCCGGTCCCCGGTGGCCTCGCGCTGATCGGCATCGGCCTGGTCGGCGTCGCCGTTTCGCGGCGCACTGCCCGCCGCTGAGCGGCAGACCAGCCGGCGGCACGGCAACCGCCGTGCCGCGCCGGTGAGTACGGCGGGGTCGTCCATCGAAATGCTATAATCGAGCGGTTTACCCCAAGCTCACCGGCCAGCGTCTGCCTTCGCTCAAATTCCCTGTCGATCACGTGCAGCTGCGGCCCGCAAGCTGTCCGAAAGCGTCATGTGCAGGCGGCCTCGAGCGCCGCGTGCCGGGCGCAACGTCAGGCATTGCTCCGGTGACTTCCGCTTCAGGAGTTACCGTTGTCACCCCCGCATGATGAACGCGAAGCCGCCCCGCAGAGCGGCGCCGGCCTGATTCCCCCCTCGATTCCCGCGATCCTCGCGCTCGCCGACGGCACCGTGTTCCGCGGCCGCTCGATCGGTGCACCCGGCCGTGCGGTCGGCGAGGTCGTCTTCAACACGGCGATGACCGGCTACCAGGAGATCCTGTCGGATCCCAGCTACAGCCGTCAGCTGGTCACGCTGACCTATCCGCACATCGGAAACTACGGCATCAACGGCGAAGACGTCGAGGCCGCGAAGGTCCACGCGGCCGGATTGATCGTCAAGGACTTGCCCACGCGCTTCTCGAACTGGCGCGCCGCCGAGTCGCTGGGCGACTACCTGGTTCGCGAAGGCATCCAGGGGCTCGCCGGCATCGACACGCGCCGGCTCACGCGCCTGCTGCGCGACAAGGGTGCGCAGGGCGGCTGCCTGCTGGCCGGCACGCTGCCCGGCGAGAAGCTCGACGAGGCGGCCGCGATCGACGCTGCGCGGGCCTTCCCGGGGCTTGCCGGCATGGATCTCGCCAAGGTCGTCAGCACGTCCGAGAGCTATGCCTGGACCGAGGGTTCATGGCAGTTGGGCACCGGCTTCGTGTCGCCGACCACACGGCGCCATCGTGTCGTGGTCTTCGACTTCGGAACCAAGCGCAACATCCTGCGCCTGCTCGTCGATCGCGGCTGCGAGCTGATCGTGCTGCCTGCGCAGGCCACGGCCGCCGAGGCGCTGGCGCACGAGCCCGACGGCATCTTCCTGTCCAACGGCCCGGGCGACCCGGAGCCCTGCGACTATGCGATCGACGCCACTCGCGAACTGATCGAGCGCGGCCTGCCGACCTTCGGCATCTGCCTGGGCCACCAGATCCTCGGCCTGGCCGCCGGCGCACGCACGCAGAAGATGAAATTCGGCCATCACGGTGCCAACCATCCGGTGCGCAACCTCGACACCGGCAAGGTGCACATCACCAGCCAGAACCACGGCTTCGCGGTCGATCCCGACTCGCTGCCGAAGAACCTTCGCGTCACGCACGTCTCGCTGTTCGACGGCTCGATCCAGGGTCTCGAGCGCACCGACCGGCCCGCGTTCTGCTTCCAGGGCCACCCCGAGGCGAGCCCGGGGCCGCAGGACATCCACTACCTGTTCGACCGCTTCGTTTCGCTGATGGACGAGGCCAAGGCCCGCTCAGCTCACTGACCGCCGCATCATGCCCAAGCGCACCGACATAAAAAGCATCCTGATCATCGGCGCGGGCCCGATCGTGATCGGCCAGGCCTGCGAATTCGACTACTCCGGCGCACAGGCCTGCAAGGCACTGCGCGAGGAAGGCTTCAAGGTCATCCTGGTCAACAGCAACCCGGCCACGATCATGACCGACCCGGAAACGGCCGACGTCACCTACATCGAGCCGATCACCTGGCAGGTCGTCGAACGGATCATCGAGAAGGAAAAGCCCGACGCGATCCTGCCCACGATGGGCGGCCAGACGGCGCTCAACTGCGCGCTCGACCTGCACAACAACGGCGTGCTCAAGCGCCACGGCGTCGAGCTGATCGGCGCCTCGCCGGAAGCGATCGACAAGGCCGAGGATCGCCTGAAGTTCAAGGACGCGATGACGAAGATCGGGCTCGGCTCGGCGCGTTCGGCGATCGCGCACACGCTCGAGGAGGCCTGGGCCGCCCAGAAGAACATCGGCTTTCCGGTCATCATCCGGCCGAGCTTCACGCTGGGCGGCACCGGCGGCGGCATCGCCTACAACGGCGAGGAGTTCGAGACGATCTGCAAGCGCGGGCTCGAGGCCTCGCCGACCAGCGAGCTGCTGATCGAGGAGTCGCTGATCGGCTGGAAGGAATTCGAGATGGAGGTCGTGCGCGATCGCGCCGACAACTGCATCATCGTCTGCTCGATCGAGAACTTCGATCCGATGGGCGTGCATACCGGCGACTCGATCACCGTCGCGCCGGCGCAGACGCTGACCGACCGCGAGTACCAGCTGATGCGCGACGCGTCGATCGCGATCCTGCGCGAAATCGGCGTCGAGACCGGCGGCTCGAACGTGCAATTCGCGATCAGCCCGAAAGACGGGCGGATGATCGTCATCGAGATGAACCCGCGCGTTTCGCGCTCGTCGGCGCTGGCCTCGAAGGCCACCGGTTTTCCGATTGCCAAGATTGCCGCCAAGCTCGCCGTCGGCTACACGCTCGACGAACTGCGCAACGAGATCACCGGCGGCGCCACGCCGGCCTCGTTCGAGCCGACGATCGACTATGTCGTCACGAAGATCCCGCGCTTCGCCTTCGAGAAGTTCCCGCTGGCCGATTCGCGGCTGACCACGCAGATGAAGTCGGTCGGCGAGGTCATGGCGATCGGACGCAGCTTCCAGGAAAGTTTCCAGAAAGCGCTGCGCGGCCTCGAAACCGGCATCGACGGCCTCGACGAGCGCAGCGCCGACCGCGACGAGATCGCCACCGAACTCGGCGAACCCGGCCCCGAGCGCTTCCTTTACGTGGCCGACGCCTTTCGTGTCGGCATGAGCGTCGAGGAAGTCTACGAGGAGTCCGACATCGATCCGTGGTTCCTCGCGCAGATCGAGGAGCTGGTCGACATCGAGGAGCGGATGAAGGGCCTGTCGCTCGATGCGCTGTCTGCCGACGAACTGCGCTGGCTCAAGGCCAAGGGCTTCTCCGACAGCCGTCTCGCGAAGCTGCTCGATACCAACGCCGACACGCTGCGCCAGCGCCGTCACGCGCTCGGCGTGCGCCCGGTGTACAAGCGCGTCGATACCTGCGCCGCCGAGTTCGCGACGAGCACGGCCTACATGTACTCAACCTACGAGGAAGAAGACGAGTCGCAGCCGACCGAGCGTCGCAAGATCATGGTGCTGGGCGGCGGCCCGAACCGGATCGGGCAGGGGATCGAGTTCGACTACTGCTGCGTGCACGCGGCCTTCGCGCTGCGCGAAGACGGCTACGAGACGATCATGGTCAACTGCAACCCGGAGACCGTGTCGACCGACTACGACACCTCCGATCGGCTGTACTTCGAGCCGCTGACGCTCGAGGACGTGCTCGAGATC
>CALLYQ010000293.1 GCA_937858875.1 uncultured Lautropia sp.
CGGGCACGTTCGACATGTCGAACACCGTCAGCGGTGGCTCGTTCGCCAACAGCGCCGGCATCACCGTCGCGAGCCAGAACACCGGCTTCGCGTCGCTGATCCAGCAAAGCGTCAACGTCCAGGCGAACCTTGCGGTCCGCTGATCGGCTCCCCGATCAGTAGTCCGTAACGCGAAGGAAGGGGCCAACTCTCCGGCCCCTCTCCTTCGCGACCAGAACGAACGCTTCATCGGAGACCGTGATGATCACGACCAGGCGGACCACCGGCACAGCCATCCTGGCGCTGGTATTGCTTCTGCCGTTGCCGGGCCTCGCGAGCGAGGAAGACGACGACCTCACCGGATTGGGTCCCGCCGCGATCAGCACCGCGACCGCAGGCCTGGCCTTCGGCAATGTGCTCAGCGACGGCGAGCTGGCAGCACAGCGGGGCGGCGACGTGCACATCAACCAGAACAACGCTTCGGCCACCGTCGAAGACAACGTGGCCAACAACGTCACGACCGGCAACAACACCGTTTCGGGCAACGCTTTCAGCAACGTGAACGGCGTGCCGATGGTCGTGCAGAACTCCGGAAACAACGTCGTCATCCAGAACTCGACGATCCTGAACCTGCAACTTCAATAGGCTCGCCGTGCGTCTTCTCTCCGTGCCGTTCCCCCGTTTCCTGCCGGCAGCCTTGCTGGCGATCGCAGCAGCGGCGGCAACACCGCCGGCCGACGCCACCAGCGGCGCGCCGTTCATGGCGGAGCCCGGACGCGGCTATACGATGCCGGTGCGCACGATCAAGGAAGTCCGGCTTCAGGCCGCCTTCCGCACGACGATCCATCAGCAGTACGACTTCAGTTGCGGCTCGGCGGCCATCGCCACGCTGCTCACCTATCACTACGGACGAGCGGTCACCGAAGCCCAGGTTTTCGAAGCCATGTGGCGAATAGGCGACCAGGCGAAGATCCGCGTCGAGGGGTTCTCGCTGCTCGACATGAAGCGCTATCTCGAAAGCCACGGCTACCGCGCCGACGGCGTCCAGGTCTCGCTCGACGAACTCGCCAAGGTCGGCGTCCCGGCGATTGCGCTCGTAAGCGACAGCGGCTACAAGCACTTCGTCGTCGTCAAGGGGCTGAGGGGCGAGCGAGTGATCCTCGGCGATCCGGCGCTGGGCACGCGGATCGTGCCGCGCGAGCAGTTCGACTCGATGTGGCTCGGCGGCATCTTCTTCGTGATTCGCAGTCATCTCGACGTCGCACGCTTCAACGTGCCCGATGACTGGATGTCCCGGCTCTCTGCACCGATCGCGCAAAGCGTATCGCGCGATGCGCTGGGCACGCTGACGCTCGGCATCCCGGATGCCAACCGATTCTGAATCGAGGCCAGCAATGAATATCACGGCATCCCGGTTTCGGTCGCTGCAACGCCAGTCCTCTGAGTCCTCCTCCCTGCAACGACCGTTCTTTATGCGATCACGGTTCTGGCTGGCGAGCACTGCGCTGCTGTCCGCCTCGAGCGCCGGCGCGATCGAACACGCGCAGCTGGTCGAAAGCTGGCATGCGATCCCCGACCAGGAACTCGCCGAGATGCGCGGGGGCCTGGACCTCGGCTCGCTGATCGCGAACTTCGCGATCGAGCGCCTCGTACGGATCAACGGCGAGGTCGTGGCGCGCACGCAGCTCGTGCTCAGCGAACTGGGCAATCTGTCGAATGGCGGGCTGCCGAGCATCGAACTGGCGGGCAACATCGCCAGCCTTATCCAGGTCGGCGAGAACAATGCGGTCGTGCAGGCGACCGAAACCGCGCAGACGGCGGCAAACCAGGCCGCGGCCGACTCGATCGCAGCGCAGGCGACTGCTGCCGCGGCAGCAGCCGCTGCCCAGGCGGCCGCGCAGCAGGCCGCCGCAACGGCTTCGGCGCCCGGCGGCAGCGGCAACTCGGGAGCCACCTCTCAAGGCGGTGCCGGATCGGTGGCCAGCATCAACTACGCTGCGGGTGCAGGCGGCCTGTTCGGGCCAGGCCTGGCGATGGCGGTCGCGGCAGCCAATGGCGAATTACCGGGACAGGCCGAATCGAACGCAGCGAACGCCGCAGCCAATGCCTCGGCGAACGCGGCAGCCAATGCCTCTGCAGCCGGCCGGGTTGGCACCTCGGGACTTGCGGGCGCTTCGGCGAGCGGCTCATCGCCCGCGCCGGCGCCGGCCACGGCGGCGGCTGCCTCGACCGGCGGCAGCGCGTCGACCGCAGCGGCTTCGGCCACGGCCAGTCCAGGCACGGCCGGTCCAGGCGCGGCCGGTCCAGGCGCGGCCGGTCCAGCCGCTGCAGCAGCCCAGCCATCGGGCGCCCCGACGCTCGGCACGATCACCGTGCCCGTCGGAAACACCGGCCGCACGATCGTCATCAACAACCTGCCGAACGCGGCGGCGCTCACGACGACCATCCAGAACTCGGTCGAGGCAGTGCGCATCGACACCGAAACGAGCATCAGCGCGACGATGAGCAGCCTGGCGGCGTTGCGCTCGTCGAACTTTGCCGCGATGCTTCAACAGCAGGCAATCGATTCGGTCCGCCGCTGACAGCGGCGGACCGGCTCAGCGGCGGGACCGGTCGACAGCAGTCCTGCGGCCGCATCCGACGGCTGCGGCAGAAGGCATCTTCTCGCAGCTCTACTACGTGAAACGAAGCGGCCACCCGGTTCGGGCGGCCGCTTCATCGTTCCTTCCTTCGCGCGAGACGGACATTCTCCGCGCCGAGACAGGCATCCTTGGCACCGAGACGGACGCCCTCCGCGCCGAGACGGCAAACCTCGACGCCGAGGTCGAGCTCCTCGGCGCCGAGACCGAAGCCTTCGGTCCGGAAGCGAGCTGCGTTCCAGAAGCGCTTCGTTCTAGAAGGACATCGGCAAGCGCAGCGTCAGTTCGACGTCGGGGCTGTCGTCGGTCACGCCGATGCCGAGCGACAGGTTCACGTTCTGCTTGGCGGACAGCCGGTACGCAATCCCGAAACGCAGCGTGCCCAACTGCAGGCGCCCCGATTCGGCCAGCACGCGGGCGACTTCTTCCGGATTGCGCTGCTTGGTCTTGCCGACGACGCTGTGCTGGTACCCGATGCTGAACGACGAGCGTTCATTCAAAGCCAGCCCCATGCCCAGGTTCAGGTCGAAGACGCCGCCGGGCTCGATCCGGCCGAAGCCGTTGCCGACGTCGCGCGCGAAGTTGTGCATGTAGGCAAAACCGCCGAAGAACACGGCCGGGTCCGACGGGTAGAGGAAGGTCAGGCCAGCCTGCAGGCCGTGGAAACCGGACCCGGTGGGCAACTCCTCCTGCAGTCCGGTGGCCGGATCGATCGGCACCTCGAATACGCCCTCGCCAGTACGCGACTTGTAGCGCAGATAGCCGATGTAGACCGCGTTGTCGCCGCGGAACTGGTTGAACTGATAGCGTGCGGCAACTTCGACGTCGCCGAGGCCCGAGCCGTCGGAGTCGAAAAAGCTCTCGGTCACCGACGGTGTGGCCAGAGGCCGCGTCTGCGTATCGCTGCCCGCCGACACCCAGGGCACCTTGGCTTCGAGCTCGAAACGCGGCGTGACGCCGTAGCGCCCGGTCAGCGACAAAGTGTGGATATCACGCGAGACGCGCCGCACGTCGATCAGCCCGATCGTGATGGCCGGAATCACGCTGTAGCCGACCAGCGCGATCCGGTTGTCGGTCGAGTGCACGAACTGGTAAGCCGGCTCGAGGACGAACCTGCCTCGCGGCGTAAGCGCCGTCGGCTCGTCGAAGATCTGTGCCGCCGGCGCGGGCCGGTCGGGCTGCTGAGGTGCCTCGCCG
>CALLYQ010000294.1 GCA_937858875.1 uncultured Lautropia sp.
CCGATGCGCTGTTGCACGGCGAGGAGACCGTGGCGTTCGGCGATGCGGGCTACCAGGGCGCAGCAAAGCGGCCGGAGGCGAGCCTCGCGAACTGGCACGTGGCGATGCGCCCCGGCAAGCGACGCGCGCTCGACCCCAGCGATCCGGTTGATGCGATCGTCGACGAGATCGAGCGACTGAAGGCCAGCGTTCGGGCAAGGTCGAGCATCCGTTTCGGGTGATCAAACGCCAGTTCGGCTTCGTGAAGGTGCGCTACCGCGGACTGGCAAAGAACACCGCGCAGCTCACGACGCTGTTCGCGTTGTCGAATCTGTGGATGGCCAGGCGCGAACTGATGGCGATGACGCCATGAATCCGTCTGTGGTCCGCCGCTCGCGGGTGCAGCGCGCCGGCCCGGGCGCGAATCGCAGAGATTCGGGCCCTGGACTCGAACAGCGGGCCTCAAGAACGCCTCGATCAATGACGCAATAGGCGGAATCATGGGGATCGGCGACGCGCCGGCCTCACAAATGTGTTGATCAGACGTTCCCAAGGGCGGCATCACCAGTCGCGCCAGCAATGCCCTGCATTACAAGGAGCCCGGATTGGAGCGGCTTCACGCTGCGCGCGATGGTTGCGACCGGAGAAGCGACGACGCGAGCCGGCCGTCCGGCGACGGCGACACCCACGGCCTGTCGGGCGTCTACGAGAACGGTCCGTTGACCGTGCAGGGCTACTATCAGTCGCGCGAGTTCGACAACGGTCTGAAAGACACCGACAGCGTCGACGAGTACGATGCCGGCGCGCAGTATCGCTTGGGCGCCTTCCGCGTCGCGGCGAGTTACGCCATGGCCGATACCGGGCTACTGGGCGGCGGGAGCGTCGAGCACGGAGCGTCGGACTCGGCGCGCGAATCGGCATCGGCGAAGTCCTGGTCAATTACGCCCAGCAACAGGTCGATCTGGCAGGCCTTCCGCATTGAGTGCAGCCGTTTCGTTCGCTACGGTCGCCGCTCCGGCAATGGCCGACGAGGTGCATTTCGTGAATAACGAGACCGGTATCGAAACGGTGTTTGCGCCGAGCAAGGTCTCGCGCGACCAGGTCGTTGCCGATCTTCGACAAAGCGCAGCGCGACGGGGAACTCGGGTCGAGCTACGAGTTCGCGACGCGAAGCGGCAAGCCTCACCGATTGTGAGCGCACTGCGCGGAAGGCGCTGTACGCGCCGAACGCCTGAGCGGCAGAAGACTGTCCCGCTGACGACCGCGCGGCCATCTTGCGAGGGTCGGCTTCGACCTGCGACCATCCACTGGATTACGGTCGAGATGGCGAAAGTGTATCGGCGGAGCCGCGAGCCTCGCATCTGCGGATGCGGACTGCTCGGCCGAACGCCACGACCACATCGACTGCTTGCAAACGCAGTCCCGGCCAAGGCGAACCTGTTCGGGATTCGTCTGAGCACGACGCGCCGCGGATCGAGCAGGAGCAAGCCCGGGTAATCTGCCAGCGCAGCCGAGCGCCGCCCCGGCCCGTCGGTGACGCGCCCCGGGCAAAAGGACGGCGCGGCCGAAGAAACCTGGTAGGCGGCGAGAAGCGGGCTCTACTTCTTCTGGCCCTGATGCGGGTGATCCGGCATCATGCCCTGACCGCCGGGCATGTTGTTGCCCTCGTGCGTCATCGGCTTGTCACTGCCCGGAGCAGCTTTCTGGTGGGGGTGATCAGGCATCATGCCTTGACCGCCGGGCATGCGGTTGCCTTCGCGCGTCATCGGCTTGTCGCCTCCCTTGCCATCCTTCGCGTGAGGGTAGTCGGGCATCCCGCCCTGCGCGCCTGGCACATTATGGCCACGGTAGTTCTCCGCGCCGGTGGCCGCCCCGGACGAAGTTTGCGCGATGGCACCGGAGGTCAACATCGCGAAAGCGAGGCTACTGGCAAGAATTCTGAGTTTCATAGGATTTCCGTTTATGTAAGAGCCGGGTGACCGATCCGGCGCGCCAATCGTTCGTCTTTTAGCCCCCATAGTGTGGGGGTACCATCCTTACGCCCGGATGACGTGAAGATTACATTTACGGTGATTCTCACGAGCCTCCAAGCAGACTGCACGGGAACTACTTCTGGCATCGACGTTGAGAAGCGATCGAAGACCGGACCCATCTTTGCTGGACCGACACGGCCATGCCGACGGCGCGCCAAAGCCGCGCTGCAGCGGGGAAAGTCCCTGCGATTTCTATCTGGGTGCGAAGCGTCCAGCGTCCATGCGGCGAGTCAGAGGCCAGCGAAAGCCAGAAGCGCCAGCCCTCCGAGCGCGAGCCAGCACGTCCAGTAAAGCGCGTCGGCCCAGGGTTCCCTTGGGACGTTCGCGCGACGCTCGATCCTGCGCTTGCCGAACACCGCGACGCCGTGCAGCGCCAGTCCGAGCGAAAGAATCGGCACGGTGAACGCTGCGAGCTGATCGGAGAAGCGCAGAGCAAGGGCTGCCCCGACGAGCACAACCCCTGCGACTGAAAGAAGTTCGGCTCGCTGCAATGCACGACGCACGCCGCGATCGGCGATCGCCCTGCACCGCCCGCTCGCGGCCTTCATCGCTTCTTGTCCTACTGTGATTTGCCGGCAGGTCATGAGCCTACGACCCGTCGGCCGGATTCATCTACACCGGCGTCTTGTACCCATGAAACAGACTGCATTCGACCGGAAAGCGGCAAGTCCCTTGGGCGGAAACGAGGGGTGGGGAACCGGTCAACGTACCGGCGCCGCCAAGAAAACCGGCGGCATCGGGCGAGAGACGTCGTACGCTCCGATCTCAACTGCAGCAGCCGCCAGACCGACGCCCCGGCGTAGTTGGCGACGGGGTCGAGCCTTCCAGGATGCGTGCGGGATAACCTGCGTCGGCGAGCGCCGAGGTCAGGCGAGTCCCCGCCGTTCCCGGACGCCCTCGCACCGCTACCCGACCGGATGCAAGGTCGACCGCGACGCTCTCTACACCGTCGACCGCCTTCAGCGCCGCGGTGACGTGCCGGACGCACGAGCCGCAGGTCATTCCGGCCACTTCCATCAAAATCTCGTTCATGATCGCCTCCGGGCGTGTGCAAGGTTGGTTTTCGCTTACCTTCACCCGACCATTTGGGCCGGGCGATATTGAAAGCATGACCCCGGCACGCATACGGGGAGATGACCCGCACATTACGTTCTTGCAAAGAATCGGCTTAGCGCTGGCATTGAGCGCATCGACCGCGCTTTGCAGGAAGACGAGCCATTCGGCGTTCGGCGTGCAACCCCGGCCGGTGACAATCCCCGCACCGCCGAAGCCTTGATAGTCTTCAGTTTTCTTGCCCGTCGGCTACCGGGAAAGCGGCGCGTCTCCCCGACGCGCCGAACTCGCATCCTTCTCTGTCCGCAAAACACTGAGCACAGGTCTCGTTGCGCCCGTCAGCGGAAGGTCTGTCGCACGACCGGCATTCACGGTCGTTCGTCTCTCCTCGTCATTTTTGCCTCCCATAGGAGCGCAGGAACTGGGCGTTGATGGCGACGATAACGGTACTGGCGGACATGAAGACCGCAGCGACGGCGGGGGTCATCAGGAAGCCGGTCCCGAAGGTGATGCCGGCCGCCATCGGGATGGCGATCGCGTTGTAGCCGGTCGCCCAGGCGAGGTTCTGGATCATCTTGCGATAGGTTGCGCGCGACAGGCCAAGGATCGCAGCCACGTCGCGAGGGTCGCTGCGCACAAGAACCACGTCGGCAGACTCCACGGCCACGTCAGTGCCTGCGCCGATGGCCACACCGAGATCAGCCTACAGCAGCGTCGGCGCGTCATTCACCCCGTCGCCCGCCATGGCGA
>CALLYQ010000295.1 GCA_937858875.1 uncultured Lautropia sp.
TCGCGGCTTTCTGGTTCGAACGCGACCCCTGGTCATAGTCCGACAGCCTGCTAGGAGGCTGTCGGAGCCTCCCAGGACTGATCAGGCACCGGGCGCCGGTGCGCCGGGCGCCGCCGCACCGCTCGCCGCCTCGCCGGGCGGCGGCTCCTGCAGCATCAGCGAGACGATCTTCATCGATTCGTCGTCCGGGTCACGCGCGATCTTGAAGCCGAGCGAACGCATCAGCCGCAGCATCGGCGTGTTGCCGGCCAGCACGAAGCCGTCCATGCGCTCGAGGCCGCGCTGGCGCGCGACGTCGATCAGCGCCCGCATCAGCGTCGTGCCCAGCCCCTGCCCCTGGTAGTCGTCGCCGATCGCCACCGCGAACTCGCAGGTGTCGCGATCGACGTTGAGCAGGTAGCGCGCGACGCCGATGAAGCGCTCGCCTTCGCCCGGGTCGTGCGTCAGCGACGCCGCCTCGCCTTCGAGCGCCGGCTCGTAGTGCAGCACCGCGACCAGCGCGAGTTCGCGGTCATAGTCGATCTGCGTGTAGCGGATCAGCATCCGCGGCGTCAGCTCGTTGAGTGCCGAAATGAACCGGAAGTAGCGCGACTGCGGCGACAGTCCGCGCGTGAAGCGCTGCAGCCGGTCGGCGTCTTCGCCCTGGATCGGGCGGATCAGGTAGCTGCGGCCGTCGCGCAGCGTGGCCTCGCGCTCCATGTGCGCCGGATACGGCAGGATCGCCATGTGGCCGTAGCGCGCGCCGGTCTGCGGCGGCGACGGATCCAGGACGATCCGCGCATCGACGGCGATCGCGCCGTTCTCGTCGCAAATCAGCGGATTGATGTCCATCTCGGCCAGGTGCGGCAGTTCGCAGATCATCTCCGACACGCGCACCAGCGCGCGCACCAGGGCCTCGTCGTCGATCGCCGGCGTGCCGCGGAATGCTTCGAGCGAGGCGGCCACGCGCGTGCGGCCGATCATGCTGCGCGCGAGGAAATCGTTGAGCGGCGGGAACTCGAGCGTGGTATCGCGCAGCAGCTCCACGCGCGTGCCGCCGGCGCCGAAGGCGACGACCGGGCCGAACAGCCGGTTGCGGAACACGCCGACGTATAGCTCGCGGCCGCTGCGCCCGCGCACCATCGGTTGCAGCGACACGCCTTCGACCCTCGCCTCGGGCAGCAGCTCGCGCACCGAAGCGACGATCGCCGTGAACTGCAGCCGCACCTCGGCCGCGTTGCGTACGTTCAGCGCGACGCCGCCGTAGTCGCTCTTGCGCGAGACGTCGTGCGAGGCGATCTTCATCACGACCGGAAAGCCGATCTGCTCGGCCAGCATCACGGCCTCGCTGGCGCTGCGTGCCAGCACCGTCTGCGTGACGCCGATGTTGAAGGCGCCGAGCAGCGCCTTCGACTCGATCTCGGTCATCACCTCGCGGCCCTCGGCGAGCACGTCGTCGATGATCGAGCGCGCGCCTTCGACGTCGGGGCTGTCCTGGTCGGACATCGACCGCGGCGCCTGCAGCAGCAGCAACTGGTTCTGGTAGAAGGTCGCCACCGTCGAGAACGCGTCGACGGCTGCTTCGGGCGTGCGGTAGACGGGCACTCCGGCCGCCACCAGCCGCGGCCGCAGCCGGTTGACCGAGCGGTCGCCGAGCCAGCAGGCGAACAGCGGCTTCGGGATGCTCCTGGCGATGCCCGCGATCCGGTCGGCGATGCCTTCGGCATCGACGCCCGGCGCCGGCGTCAGCAGCGCCAGCAACGCGTCGGAATTCGAATCGGCGGACAGCACCTCGATCGCGTTGGCGTAGTCGTCGGGCCCCGCGTCGATGCCCAGGTTCAGCGGATTGACGGCGACCGGCCCCGCCACGCCGTGCTCGGCCAGCTTCGCGAGGCTGGCTTCCGAATACTGCAGCAGCTCGATGCGCTGCATCGCCGCCTGGTCGGCCGCCAGCAACGCGGGCCCGTGCCCATTGCTGATGATCCCCAGCCGCTTGCCGATCGGCCAGTTGCGCGCCGACAGGTAGCGCACTGCGGTGAAGAGCTGCGTGAACAGCCGCACCTGCACCGCACCGGCGCGGCGCATCGCCGCACCGTAGACGGCATCGGCCACGACGAGCGCCCCCGAGTGCGTGCGCGCGACGCCGCGCGTCGACGCATCGCGGCCGGCCTTGAGCACGACG
This sequence comes from uncultured Lautropia sp., assembly GCA_937858875.1. Lineage (GTDB taxonomy): Bacteria > Pseudomonadota > Gammaproteobacteria > Burkholderiales > Burkholderiaceae_E > Zeimonas. The sequence goes on from CALLYQ010000295.1 coordinate 2,162, forward strand.
ACCGGCTTGATCGTGGCCAGCGCCCGCAGCGCGCTCATGAAGCCACGCGCGTCGTGCACGGCCTCGAGATACAGCGCAACGGCCTTGGTCTGCGCGTCGCTGGCGAGAAAATCGAGGACCTGCGACAGGTCGACATCAGCCTCGGCACCCAGCGACACCACGGCCGAGAAGCCCGTCGGCGTGTCGCCGGTCCAGTCGAGGATCGCGCTGCCGACGACGCCCGACTGCGTCACCAGCGCCACGTTGCCGGCGGCCGGCAGGGGCCCGAGCCGGCTCGCGTTCAGCCCCAGCGGC
>CALLYQ010000296.1 GCA_937858875.1 uncultured Lautropia sp.
CCGACGGCGCCCAGCGAAAAGTAGAGCAGCGCCGACAGCCCGAAGACCCAGGAGACGTCGGCCCGCTGCGCGTCGAATTCGCGGGCGAACGGATCGAAGAACGCGGCGAACGAGTAGGCGACCCCGAAGATCACCGTCATCGCCGTGAACGACGACCAGACGACGACCCAGCCGCGGAACAGCCGCGCCTGCGGCGCGCCGATGCCTGCCGCCGCAGGCGCCGCTTCGGCGCCCCGCGGGCGAGCCTCGGGGGCCGGCATTCAGGGCAGCCGCGCTTCGATCAGGAACGGGCCGCGGTTCTTCAGCGCCGCTGCGAGCAGCGCGTTGAAGCGTTCTGCGGTATCGGCGCTGGCCGCTTCGACGCCCATTCCGCGTGCCAGCGCGGTCCAGTCGAGCTGCGGCTGTTCGACCGACAGCATTCGCTTCGCACGATCGCCGGGATTCTGCACGCCGACGTCGCGCAGCTCGCCTTGCAGGATCCGGTAGCCGCGGTTGGCCAGCACGACGGTGACGACGTCGAGTTGCTCGCGCGCCTGCGTCCACAGCGCCTGCAAGGTGTACATGCCGCTGCCGTCGCCTTCGAGGCTCACGACCTTGCGGTCGGGGCAGGCGACCGCCGCGCCGGTGGCCATCGGCAGGCCGATGCCGATCGCGCCGCCGGTCAGCTGCAGATAGTCGTGCGGCGCCGAGCCGTCCGTGTAGCGGAACAAGTTGCGACCCGATGACACCGATTCGTCGCACAGGATCGCCTGTTCGGGCAGCATCGCGGCGACCGACTGCATGACGGCATCGGTCGTCAGCGGGCCGGTAGCCGGCGACAGGCGCTTCGCATCGTTGGCGATCGGCGCATGGTCGCTGGCACCGAGTTCGTCGGCGAGCCAGCGCAGCGTGTGCTCGAGGTCGTCGTCGGGGTCGGCAACGCGGATCGTCTGGCAGCCGGGGGGCGTCATCATCGACGGCTTGCCCGGATACGCGAAGAACGCCGCCGGCGGGTTTGCGCCGACCAGCAGCAGCACCTCGATGTCGGCCAGCGCGGCCAGCGCCTGGTCGACGACGTAGGGCACGCGCGGCACGACGACGCGACCACCGCCGCGCTCGACGCGCGCGTTCGATTGCTGCG
>CALLYQ010000297.1 GCA_937858875.1 uncultured Lautropia sp.
CACGCAGTTCGTGGCGATCTACGGTGCTCGCGGGCTGGCATGGATCAAGGTCAACGACGCTGGCAAGGGGCGCGAAGGGCTGCAGTCGCCGATCGTCAAGAACCTGCACGACGCGGCCATCGCCGCCGTCATCGAGCGTACCGGCGCGCAGAACGGCGACCTGGTCTTCTTCGGTGCCGACAACGCCAAGGTCGTCAACGACGCGATCGGCGCGCTGCGCGTGCGGATCGGCCATTCGGACTTCGGCCGTCGCAACGGCCTGCTGGCCGACGGCTGGCGCCCGCTGTGGGTCGTCGACTTCCCGATGTTCGAGCGCGACGAGGAGAACGGCCGCTGGGTTGCCGTTCACCATCCGTTCACGTCGCCGAAGGACGGCCACGAAGACCTGATGGAAACCGATCCGGCGCGTTGCACCGCCAAGGCCTACGACATGGTGCTCAACGGCTGGGAAATCGGCGGCGGCTCCGTGCGGATCCATCGCGAGGCAGTCCAGAGCAAGGTGTTCCGGGCGTTGAAGCTGGGTCCCGAAGAGGCGCGTGCCAAGTTCGGCTTCCTGCTCGACGCGCTGCAATACGGCGCCCCGCCGCACGGCGGTATCGCCTTCGGCCTCGATCGGATCGTCACGATGATGGCCGGCGCCGAGTCGATCCGCGACGTCATCGCGTTTCCGAAGACCCAGCGGGCGCAGTGCCTGCTCACGCAGGCGCCGGGGCCGGTCGACGAGAAACAGCTGCGCGAATTGCACATCCGCCTGCGACAGCCGGAACCTGCAAAGGCCTGATCGGTGCCCGGATCGGCGGGCCCCGCAGTTGCCCCGGGTGTGGCGGGACTTGACTCTCGCCCGGTCCGCCCCGATCTGCGATCTAATATGAGCAACACCGAATCGATTGTCGCCCGGCCGAAATCCGCACGACGAACCTAGTGCCTGCGACAGCACGTAGACAACCGTGGGCACGAAGATTCCCGTTTCCGTCCTCGTAGTCATCCACACGCACGACCTGCGTGTGCTGCTGATCGAGCGCGCCGATCATCCGGGCTTCTGGCAGTCGGTGACCGGTAGCGTGGACCGCGCCGACGAGCCGCTGGTTCAGACCTGCAGGCGCGAGGTGCTCGAGGAGACAGGCATCGACGCCGCCCGGTACGAGCTGAGCGACTGGGATCTGCGCAACGAATACGAGATCTATCCGCACTGGCGGCATCGTTATCCCGAGGGCGTGACCCGCAATACCGAGCACGTGTTCGGGCTGCGGCTACCCGAGCCGGTGCCGGTGTGCCTGATGCCCCGAGAGCATTCCGCCAGTGTCTGGCTGCCCTGGGCCGAGGCCGCCAACCGCTGTTTTTCCTGGAGCAATGCCGAGGCGATCCGCCTGCTCCCGGCGCGCAATGGTGCGCTCGGGGCCCGGGCGGCGACGTCCGCGGCGGGCGCAGGGGCCGGCGAAGGGGCCGGCCCTCGGGCCGGTACAAGGGCCGGTCCCGGGGCCGCCGCCGTCACGGCTGGCTGCGCGGTCGGGCGGGGAGAACGCCGATGACCGGCTTGCGCGTTGCGACCTACAACATCCACAAGGGGGTTCTGCGCGACTTCTTCGGACTGCGTCGTGTCGCGCGAATCCACGAGCTGCGTTCGCGCCTGCACGATCTCGGCAGCGATCTGGTCTTCCTGCAGGAGGTCCAGGGGCACAACGAGCGCCATCTGCGCAAGTTCGAACAATGGCCCGCCGAGCCGCAGGAAGTCTTCCTGGCCAAGTCGCCGCACCTGAAGCAGGTCTTCGAATCGGCTTACGGGCGCAACGCCAACTACCTGCACGGTCATCACGGCAACGCCTTGCTGTCGCGCTATCCGATCGTCGGACAGGAGAATCGCGACATCTCCGACCACGCGCTGGAGAAGCGCGGCGTTCTGCGCTGCGTGGTCCGGATCGACGACTGCGAGGTCCACTGCTTCGTCGTGCATTTCGGCCTGTTCGCCCGCAGTCGCGACCGCCAGTTGATGGCGCTGATCGACTGGATCGAGCGCGAGATCGGCCCCGACGAACCGCTGATCATCGCCGGCGACTTCAACGACTGGCGCAACCAGCTCTCCGATCGCCTGTGCCGGCGCATCGGCGTGATGGAAGTCTTCGATGCCTACCGCCCGCGCGGCCAGGCCGCACAGAAGGCGGTCTACTACATGCGCGACCGGCTCGCCGAGTTCGGCGTGTCTCCCGAGACGGCGATTCTCGGGATGCCGCGCACGGTGCGCGCGGCACGGACCTTCCCGGCGCTGGTGCCCTGGTTGCGGATGGACCGGATCTATCAGCGCGGATTTCAGGTCCGTTCGGCGCAGGTCTACCGCGGCCTCGAATGGTCGCGGCTGTCCGACCACAGCCCGCTGGTCGCCGACCTGGAACTGCTGCCGCGCGCTTCGCGCCGCGCCGCGTCGGTCCTGTCGGCGCCGGTGCGTCACGCCAGCCGCTGACCGCCGGCGCGGCGATCGACGCCGCGATAAGGATATGCGCGCGGCGACTTTGCTCGCCGAGACTGCGCGAGGGGTGAAAGATCGCGGTTGTCCGGACACCGATCGCGATCATGACTTCTTCGACCCGCTCCGTCTCCACCGGCGTCGAGCTTTGGCGCCGAACTCCCGCTTTGGCCATGAAGCTGGCTGCCGCAGCCATGGCCGCTGCGCTGGGCTCGGCGCCGGCGCTCGCGCAGTCGGGCCCGTCGACGACGCTCGCGAGCTCAGGCACCTCGCCGGCGCCCCTTGCGGTCGCTGCGCTTGCGGCCTCGGCCCCGATGGCCGCGGCGAGCGAGAGCAGCGCCCCGCCGATCGCCGACTTCACGACGCGCGACATGTTGTCGAGGCTGAACCAGCCCTGGGTGCAGATGATCGACGTGCGTCCGGCGCAGGAATATGCGGGCCGCGACATTCGCACGCTGCGCGGCGGACACATCCC
>CALLYQ010000298.1 GCA_937858875.1 uncultured Lautropia sp.
CTTCGCTTCGCGCACCAGCCATTCGGCGAGCACCGGCTCGTCGTGGCAGGCGGCGACCTCGTAGAGCTGCTGGCGCTTCTTGTTGCCGGGCAACCGCTTTCGAAAGACGTCGATCAGCAGTTCGGTGACGCGCGCCTCGTCGACGACCGGCCAAGGCACCGGTGCCTGCTTCAGGATCGTCTGGCGGATCGCGTCGGCCTGCTCCTGCTTGCCCTGCAGTTCCAGCTTGCGGGCTTCCTTCTGCCAGTCCTCGAGGCTGGACCTGGCGGAGGCGACGACCGGCTGCGCGGCCGTCGACAGTTCCAGCAGTGCGAACAGCGGATGCGCGTGGTCGGACTCGACCAGGTACAGGTTCTGCGTGGCGCGGGTCAGCGCCACGTAGAGCGCATTGACGAAGAACTTGTAGACCTCGAGCGACTTGTCGCTCTTGTCTCTCGCCCGGCGGTATTCGAGCGTGTCGCCGACGAGATCCTGAGGCGCGACGCCGTCGACGATCTCCGAGAACTCGGCGCGATGATCGGAGACGAAGCGATACAGCACGATGTTCTCGTACTCGAGCCCCTTGGCCTCGTGGATCGAGAACAGCAGCGGCGTGCCGAAATGCCTGCGCGCCTCGGCCTTGTCCTGGTCTCGCATGACCAGCACGGCGAAGCGCGTCGACTGGCGAATGCTGCGGTCGAGATCCTTCCTGACGTTGTCGTGGTCGTTCAGCAGCGCGACCTGTCCGGCGACGCCGCCGACCGCGTCGACGAGGAAGTTGCTTTCCCGATCGATCGAGCCGAAACGCCGATGCTTGATTCGCAGCAACTGGTTGGCCACCCGCGTGGCTTCGCGGCCATTGCGGAAGTTTGCGTTCAGCACGCTCAGCCGCTGGCGCTCGGCCAGCTCGGGATCGCGCCAGAACAGCTGCTTGACCTGGCTCCACGAGAAGAAGTTCGGGTGCACGATCTGGTTCGAATCGCCGCACAGCAGGAAGTGGCCGGGCTTCTTCAGCGTCTTCAGGACCAGCGCGAGCTGCACGCCGGTGATGTCCTGCACTTCGTCGACGACGACGAAGTCGTAGCGCGGCGCCGCCAGCGCGAGCCATTCTCCGGCGACCAGATTCAGGTCGAACAATCGCGATTCGGCGAGCCAGGCTCGGTACTTCTCGAACAGCTCATAGAGCGTGTCGCGCCGATCCTCGGCGAAGATCGACTGGCGCTGCCCGAGCTGCCCGTACGCTTCGCGCGACAGCACGCCACCAGGATCGGCGGTCAGCACGCCGCGGATTTCCTCGAAGGCCTGGTGGGCGTCGACATCCTTGAAGGCCTGGCGCATTCGCGCGAACCATCCGGCGAAGTCGCGCCAGTTCGCCTCCCGACCGGCCGGCACGCGGATCGATTCGACGAACTCGCGATAGGACAGGAAGACGGCGTCCTGCCCCGCCCGCTCGAAGCCGTTCGCGTAGTAGAGGTCGCGGGCGTTGCGTGCCAGATAGGCCGACTGCGTGACGTAAAGCACCTCGCCGTCGGCATGCTTGAGCTTCTCGAGTGTCAGCGCGGTCTTGCCGCTGCCGGCGCTGCCCACGACGATCAACGGCGGCGGCTGGCGGTAGACAGCCTCCTGCGCGTCGTCGAAGGAAATCGGCTTGTCGAGCAGGTGGATCGTGTTGTGCCGCGGATGCAGGTAGCGCAGCGGCTCGGCCTCGCGGCTGGCCTCGGCGGCGTCGCAATCCGGAATCTTCGATTCTTCGATCGCGGCGCCGCGCAGGAAGCGGGAGCCATCGTAGTCGTGGTTGGCGATCACCTCGAGCATCAGCGCGCAGACTTCTTCGCCGTGCCGGACCATCGCGAACAGCAGGCGGTCGGCGTCATTGAGCCGGGCGCGGTAGAACTTGCCGTGATTCAGGTTCGCGAGCTTCTTGACCTGCGCGGCGCGGAAGTCTCCGCGGGCGATGGCTTCGGCCACCCGGGCGTAGGCCGACTCGCGGCCCGAGGTGTCGAGGCCGACGTATTCGAGGATCTTCATCGCGTAGACGGTGTCCGCTGCCGGTATTGCAGGCGCCGGATTTTCTCACGGAAGCCGCCCTCCAACCGGATCTGCGCCATGGCGTTGGGTGTTAAACTGTACAGAATTCTGCCGCGACCCACGGAGGGCCAGATGGGATTTTTCGCTCGCGATGTCGTGCCTCTGACCCAGGCGCGCGCGAACCTGTCCGAGCTGGCCGATCAGGTCAAAGCCGGCGCCGAGAAGATCATCACGAAGAACGGTGAAAGCTATGTAGCGATCATCGACGCCGCGCGACTGGACTACTACCACCAGTTGGAGCGCGAGCGCATCCACCTCCTGCTGATCGACGATGCCAGGCGCGGCTTGGCCGACATCGGTGCCGGCCGCAGCTTCAACGCCGACAAAGCTTTGGCGGACCTGCAGCGCCGCCGTATCGCGTCCAAGGTATCGACGGCGAAGAAGAAGCGTGGATGATCGGCTCGCTCAGGTCGAACTGACTGCGACCTTTCTCGAGCGTCTGGATGGGATCGGAGAATTTCTGGCGGAAGCCGACGGTCGTTCGAAGATCAACGGCCTGCTTCGCGTTCGCCCTGAGACGCTTGCGCCCCGATCTCGTACACCACGAAGCCGCCCACCCTGTAGACCAGCGTAGCCCCGGCCACGTCCTCCTGCCGGTTGCCGATCATCGGCAGCAGCCGCGCGGCGAGCGTTTCGCCCGCGGCCTCGTCGGTCAGCGCGACGGCGCGCACCGGCTGGCCCTTGGCATGCGTGACCGTGTAGGCGCGGTACTCGTGCTCGTCGAGCCAGGCGTGCACGCGGCGCACCATGCCGTGCACGTCGGACATGTCGCCGAGGTCGCGGAACGCGACGCCCAGCTTCTCGGGCTGCAGTTGTCCGAGCAGAATCGCGTCGCGCACGTGCAGGACCAGCACCGTGCGCTTGCCATCGGCCAGCGCGCGCAGTTCGGCGATGCCGCTTTCCTCGTCGGCCAACAACGCGTGAACGAATCGATCGAAGCGCTGCCGCTGCTCCGGCGCGTCGTCAAGCTGCCAGAACGCGCGCTCGATCGTTTCGACGGCCTCGCGCTGCGCTCCCCACTGCTGCGGCACGAACAAGGGCGTGCCGAGTTGCTCGCCGAACGCGACGTCGACGCCGGACAGCAGCCTGAACTGGCGCGACAGATCCCACCAGGCGAGCACGGTTGCGCCCGCCCGCACGTGGCGCGCGAGGGCCTCCGAGACGGCCGCGACTTCGTCGGGTGCGGGCATCAGTTTCAGGAAGGGATCGTCGACGCGCGCTCGCCAGTCGACCAGCACCGGACCGTCGTCGGACTCGGCGAAGCTGAATTCCGCGAGCTTCCGCGCGTCGGCGCCCCCGCCCCCGCCCCCGCCGCCGGCAACGACGACGCCGCGGCGCACGCTCCCCTGCCGATCCGCGAGCGGCGCGAGCGGACCGAGCGCATCGGCAGCCACCGGATGACCGAGCACGTAGCGATGGGTCGGCACCTCGGCGACGGGCAGCAGGCCGCCGCGCCAGGCGAGCAGCGCGGCGACCGCCAGCAGCAACAGCCCGGAGCCGATGGCCGCCTCCGCCATCGCCACGTCGGGCGCGGCGAGCAGC
>CALLYQ010000299.1 GCA_937858875.1 uncultured Lautropia sp.
ACTACATCTCGACCGGTGGCGGCGCCTTCCTCGAATTCCTCGAAGGCAAGACGCTGCCGGCGGTCGCGGCGCTCGAGGCGCGCGCCGGGGACTGATCAGTCGGGCACAGGCATCGCCGGCCTTCGGTCACCTCGCAACGCCACGATCCGCTGCCACAACAGCGCCTTGGGGACCGACACGCGCATGGCCTCCATGCAGCGCTCGAGACAGCCCTTGCGGCCGAGCAAGCGCTCGATCGCCTTGTCGAGGTCCGAGTCGATGCTGTCGCCGTAGGCGGACCTGGCTTTTGCCTTGGCTCGTGTGAACAGGCTGCGGCTGGGCCGCATCATCGCCAGGTCGATCAAGTCGCGGCTGAAGACACTGTCGTCGGCCCACCGATCTGAATTGGCCAACAGCTTGCTGGCGACCATGTCGAGCGGCGTGAGTGTTGCGACACCGCAGATGTGGTCTTCGCTCTCCGGCGATTCCAGCGCGATTCGCGCTTCGAACACGATCTCGAATTTGATGGCCGCGTCGCCGACCTCGAGCAGGGTTCGAATGCCGTATTGATCCGCCCGGACTTCGCGAACCTGTTTCAGCCCGCCTCGCTCGCCTGCAAGGGCCATGATGCCTTCGGGTTGCCTCATGCGCCGGCGCATTTCGCGATAGCCGTCCTTGTCCGACACCATGAAATCGATGTCGATCGATTCACGATACTCGCCGTATCGCATCGCGATGGCGGTGCCGCCGCCGAAGAGACAGGCGTGCCGGGCCAGCAGCGGTGCATCGAGCGCCTCGAGCACCGATGCGATCCGGCGATGACGCTCACGATCGAACAAGCAGGCGCCCCTTTCCCGGTCCCTTCACGAGTTTGTCCAGCAACTCGCGTTCTCGATCGGACATTTTCTCGACGTCGATGTGTCGCCAGTTGCGCTCGTACAGATCGAGCGCTTCCTGGGCAGTCAGCAGCGTGGAATCTTCGACGTGCCAGGCCGCAAGGCGCAGTTGCGGATAGTCGGCAACACGAATGCGGGAGGGCAATCCATCGGAATTCCCGGGATCCCCTGACTGAATCTGCGCCGCGTCGCCGGCCGGCGTCCGTGGCGGTCGTAGCGATGCGAGTTCCATGGTCAGCCCCAGCGCAAGAAGGACATTGCACCAAGCGCCGAGCGTGACCGACGGCTCACCGCGTTCGATGCGATACAGCGTGACGCGGGAAATCCCCGCGGCTTCTGCCGCGTCCGTCGTCGATACTCGAAGCGCCCGGCGTTCATCCCGGATACGCCTTCCGAGATCGGCGATCCGCGCAGCGGCGGCGTTCGAGGGGACCGGTGATCTTGCGGGCATATGTTTCTCATTGTAGACAAACGACCCGCCTCGCAGAAAATCTCAGACCTCCCGAACCCCGAGGCTCCTCACAAGCTCCCGCACTTCCCGCCGAAGCGGCGGGTCCGCCAGGCAGTGCTCTTCCAGCACCTCGAGCGGGGGATCTGGCAGTCGCTGGCGAAAGAGCATCAGACACCTGCCGGAGTCGTCCCGCCGGGAACCGTATCCCACGGCCTGCGCCCTCGGGCATTGGGCGAAGGCTGCCTGCGGCCAGGCTCGTGTCAATGGATAGCAGTCGGTGAGCGAATCGATGAGCTGTGCGCGGGAAAGACCCAATCTCGGCAGGTCCTTGGTGTGAAAGCTCACGTAGTCCAGAGTCGCCGGGAGCGCCAGCTCGACGAGGTGAAAGTGCTTCAGCGAATCCACTTCGAAGAGGCCCGGTGGCGACAGGCTGACGTTATGCAGCACCGACTCCATGAACACCGTCTCGCGCGAACTGGCAACGTAGTAGGTGTGCACTGGCGAGCCGTTGACCTGATCGATGGGCGCAAAGCGCGTGTCTCCCCAGTCTTCGGCGAAGGTGGTCGCAACCGTGGGATGGCTTGCGGTGCAGTAGACGTGGAACCAGACGGCGATGTCTTCGGTGGTCATGGTTCGAATCGTGAACGGCTCCGCCGGGCCAGGCGCGGGCAGCCCGCCGCTCATGCGACGAAACTGCTCGAGCGTTTCGCTGCGGCTGCCACCACCTCCGCGCTCCTGTCCAGGGCGTCCTTCGGAGCGATATTGCGCGCACCTTGCTCATCGCGAGCCACGAGCCAAGGCGACGGATAGTGAAACCACGCCGCCAGGCGCCACGGGTCGGCAACCTCCCCGAAGGCGGCGAGGACTTGCCTGATGATGGGCAGCGGTTGATAGAACGCATCGAACTCGTAGCGTGGGAAGTACTCCCGTCCACCGTAGTTCACACTGAAAATCCGCCCCCGGCGCTTCCAGTCGCTCGCCGGGTAGGCCTTGTTCGCAGGAGGTGCAGGCTGCAAGGCGTTGAGCTGTTCCGCGGTCAGCCAGTCGCCCGCCTCGAAGACCTCCCGAAGGGTGTTCATCCGGTGCATGCGCTCTTCGACGAGCTCCAGCGAGGGCTCCATCAGCTCTGTTGCCAACTCCGCCACGCGGTCCGCACGCTCGATGACGCCAGTCACGTTGGTCATCAGCGTCAACGCCTTTTCGACGGCAGTACCCACCGAAGAGAGTGTCGCCGGATCGAGGCCCGCAGGCACGGCGACCGAAAGGAAGCGCTCTGTGCGTTCCTGCTTCGGCGCCTTCGAGACGCTGCGTATCGCCGTCTTCGAGCACATGGCATTCTCTTCGTTGCCAACTCTGCCGATATATTAGGTTTATTTGGCGAAGTTGGCAGTTTTCGACCTGACACCTGCCCTGAAGGAAGGACCTGACGCAGATGCCGAGGTCGCCTTGGGACAGTGAGATCGAGCGCCGTGTCGCCGAAATCGAGTCCGGAGCGATCGAGCTCATCCCAGCCGAGGATGACCACGCGGAAGCCCGCCGCCTGATCCGGCGGTGAGGTCGATACGCGCGAGATGACTTGAGCAGTACGAAAATGCACGGTGTGAACATCGACCACGCGGGAGGGACACGATGTCAAGGCGGATCATGATCCTGCCGGCCGTGCTGGCCGGCGTTCTGCAACTCGGCAGCGCGGCGGCCCAGCAGCCGTCGGTCACGATCGAGGCGCCGGCCGACGGCGCGACCGTCGACGCGATGGAGCAGACCCGGCTCGTCTACGAGGTCGTGCCGCGGCCGGGTGGCGACCACGTGCACGTGTACGTCGACGGCAAGGAAGTCGGCATTCTGCGCAGCCTTAAGGGCGAGTACACGCTCGAAACGCTGCAGCCGGGCCCGCGCGAGATCTGCATCAAGGTCGTCAACAAGGCGCACGTGCCGATCGGCCTGCAGCGCTGCATCCAGGTCACCGTCGACTGAAGCCGGCGTTGCAGATCGCCTGCCTGCTTCGGACCCTGCGATGAGTGCCGAGAATCTCGCCTATACGCTGGTCCAGGTCGTCCACAACTTCGGCGCCGCCACGGTCGTCGGCGCCGCGATCGCAGCGTTCTGGCCGTCGCGCCAGGGCCAGGCCGCGCAGCGCCGCCTGGCTTGGCTGCTGTTTGCAGGCTGGGCCGCGCAGGCGATCAGCGGCACGCTGTTCGGTGCGGTCAGCCTTCATTTCTACGGGCAGCCGCCGGATATCCACGGCGTTGCCGTCGCGGCGCTGGTCGTCAAGATCGGCTGCGCGGTCGCCGGATTCCTGTGCGCGGCAAGCTTCCTGCGTTTTTCCTCGCACTGGAGCGATGCCGCCCGCTGGCGGTGCTGGCGCGCGCTGGCCGCGTTCGGGGTCTTGGCGCTGACCGCCGCCGCGTTCCTGCGCTGGTACGCCTGAAACCGTGTGCGGCAGGGCGGGCCTGCGCATGACCGCCGCTCTCTCGGGTACGATGATCGCAGACGCCGACCCGCTCTCCGATCCCGAACGACACGAGTGCCCGAATGTTCTTTCCCGTCCCTCGCGCCACCAAGATCGTCGCCACGCTCGGCCCGGCATCGAGCGATCCCGCCGTTCTCGAGCGGCTGCTGCTCGCAGGCGTCGACGTGGTGCGGGTCAACTTCTCGCACGGCAGCGCCGAAGAGCACACGCGCGTCGTGCACCTGGTGCGCGAAACGGCCGAGCGGATCGGCCGCAGCGTCGGCGTGCTGGCCGACCTGCAGGGGCCCAAGATCCGCGTCGGCAAGTTCGCCGACGGCAAGATCGACCTGGCCGTCGGCGACCGCTTCACCTTCGACATCGACTCGCTGCTGGGCGACCAGGACCGCGTCGGGCTCGACTACCCCGAACTCGTCAACGATGTGAAGCCCGGCGACACGCTGCTGCTCAACGACGGCCGGATGGTCATGCGCGTTGAACGCGTCACGGCGCGAACGATCGAATGCACGGTCACGCAGGGCGGCGTACTGTCGAACCGCAAGGGGATCAACCGGCAGGGCGGCGGGCTGTCGGCGCCGGCGCTGACTTCGAAGGACATGGAGGACATCAAGACCGCCGTCGGCTTCGAGGCCGACTTCGTCGCGGTCTCGTTCCCGAAGAATGCGGCCGACATGTACATGGCGCGCGAACTGATGCGCGCCTCCGGCGGGCGGGCGCTGATGATCGCCAAGATCGAGCGTTTCGAGGCGATCGGCAATCTCGAAGAGATCCTGAAGGCCTCCGACGGGATCATGGTCGCGCGCGGCGACCTGGCCGTCGAGGTCGGCGACGCCGCCGTGCCGGCGCTGCAGAAGCGGATGATCCGGATGGCCAAGGACCTGAACAAGGTCACGATCACGGCCACGCAGATGATGGAGTCGATGATCGAGGCGCCGGTGCCCACGCGCGCCGAGGTGTCCGACGTGGCCAACGCGGTGCTCGACGGCACCGACGCCGTCATGCTGTCCGCCGAGACGGCTTCAGGCAGGTATCCGGTCGAGACCGTCGAGGCGATGGCGCGCGTCTGCGTCGAGGCCGACCGCTCCGAGATCGTTTCCTTCGACACCGCTTTCCTTCATCGCACCTTCACGCGGATCGACCAGTCGATCGCGATGAGCGCGCTGTTCGCCGCGCACCACATGCGGGTCAAGGCCGTCGTCGCGCTGACCCAGTCGGGCTCGACCGCGCTGTGGATGTCGCGCGTCGACTCCGGCGTGCCGATCTATGCGCTGACGCCCGAGGAGCGCAGCCGCCGTCGCATGTGCCTGTACCGCGAGGTGCACCCGTTGCTGATGAACTGGCATGCCGAGGAACGCGAGGCGCTGCTGCTCGAGGCCGAGCAGCGGCTGCTCGACGCCGGCATTGTCGAGCGCGGCG
>CALLYQ010000300.1 GCA_937858875.1 uncultured Lautropia sp.
CACCGATCTGCCGGCGAACTGGGTGGCCGATCGCAGGATCGAACTCGGCGGCATCGGCTCGGCACCGGCCGCGGATGCCTTGCGCGATGCGCGGAACTGGCTTGCCGATCGCCAGCCGCCGTCCGGCTATCACAGTGTCGGTGTGCCGGTCTGCGTGGTCGCGATGACTGCCGCCGAGCTGGTGGCCTTGCAGAACGACGCCACGCTGCGCGCGCGGCTGAGCGGCGCCGAGATCGAACAGTTCGGCCGGCTGACGCAGGCGCTGTCTTCGGCCGACAAGCACTGGAGCGCGCGCTACGGCCTCACCCGTCATCGCTGGCGGCCGTTCGGTTCGTCGGGAGCGAGCGTGCGCAGGATCGCCGAGCAGATGGCCGAAGATCTGGCCGCAAGCGGCCAGGGCCGCCAGCGCCGGCGACACGTGCGGCTGCAGTGGTATCCGTTCGACTGCCTGCTTGCCGACAATCCGCTGCTGAGACCGTCTTATCGGGATGTGGCGCGTGCCGGATGCGTGGTGCTGGTCGACGAGGTTTCGCTGTTCCACCCGGCGCTGCGCGAGGCGTTCCAGTTCTTCAACCACGACCAGGTCGCGATCGTCACGATATCGCCCTTCGATCCGGCGCACGGTGCGGTCGACGCGCTGCTCGAAGACGCCGCTCGCCGGCGTCTTGCCGGCGTGTTCGATCGCTATGCGGTCGAATACGACCCGCAATGCGAGCTCGCCGTCGGCAACGAGCGCAGGCTCAAGCGCTGGCTGCATTCGAGCCTGCCCGCGACATTGCAGCGGCTGCAGCAACCGCGACCCGATCGCAGCGCGCTCGGTGCGCTCGCCGCCGAACTCGGCGAGCCGGAGCCGCCACCGAAGGGCGACTACGCCTGGGGTGGCGGGATGCGCGCGTGATCTGCACCTTCTATTCGTACAAGGGTGGCGTCGGCCGCTCGATGGCGCTGGCCAACGTCGCCGATATCCTGTCGCGGCGCGGCTTGCGGGTGCTGATGATCGATTTCGACCTCGAAGCGCCGGGCATCGAGCAGTTCTTCTACCGCGACGACGAACGCGAGCAGCGTGATGCGATCCGGCGCCAGACCGGCCTGCTCGACCTGCTGCTCGCCTACAAGGATGCGATGTCGGTGGCCGGCAGCGGCGACGGTTTCCGGCAGCTCGACCGTTACATCGCGAGCATCTTCACGCGCCGCCCCGGGGGCGGGCGGCTGGACCTGATGCCGGCCGGCCAGCGGCTGACCGCCGAACAGCTCGATCGCTACGCGCTGGCGCTGCGCAGCTTCGACTGGCAGGACTTCTACTTCAACTGGGAAGGCGATCTGTTCTTCGAGTGGCTGCGACGGGCGCTGATCCCCGAGCGCTACGACCTGGTGATGGTCGACAGCCGCACCGGCGTCACCGAGATGGGCGGCATCTGCGGCTACCAGTTGGCGGACCTGATCGTGATGCTGTGCGGGGCCAACCACCAGAACGTCGACGGCACCGCTAGCATGCTCGACGATTTCCGATCGCAGGCTCGCGCCGGCCTGCGTCGCGGGCGCCCGCTCGAGATCCTCGTCGTGCCGGCGCGCGTCGAACAGCAGTCGCCGCAACTGCTCGACGCCTTCTACACGCGCTTCGAACAGCGCTTCGGTGGCCTGCTGCCCGAGCGTGTGGCGAGCCAGGGCCTCACGTTCAGGGACCTGGCGATTCCCTATGACCCGCTGTTCGCGTTCGAGGAGCGCGTGGCGCGCGGGCTCGGCGAGAACGCCACGCGCGAACGCCTGGCCGGCGTGTTCGGCAAGCTGGCCGACGTCGTTGCGCAGTTGTGCGCGCCGGGCGCCGCGACGGCGGCCGTTGCCCAATACGACGAGACGAAGCGATTCGCAGGCTTCGACGTCATGCTCGACGCTGCGCATTCGGACGCCGATGCAGCGGAACGGATCGCGCGACTCCTGTCGAGCCAGGGGCTGCGCGTTCACATCAGCACCAGCTCGACCCGGGTCGGCAGCGACTATCGGGCGGTCGCCGACGAAGTGCTCGGCCAGTCGCAGGTGCTGGCCGTGCTCCTCGGCCCTGCGCCGGCGAGCGCCGGGGCAACGCATGTCGAGCAGCCGGCCGGCGCCACGCTGACGCCACATCGGCGCGCCTTGGTCGAATCCGCATTGCAGGCTCGTGCGGCCGGCCGCAGTCTGCGCATCGTCCCGGTGCTGCTGCCCGGTTTTCGCGACGAGCCGATGGTGGATCCGATCCTGCAGGATCTGCAGAGCATCGACCTGCGGAGCGGCATCGACGCGCCGGCGCTGGCCCGGCTCGCCGTCGATGCGCGCGCCGAAGCCCCCGGCGGGGCGGAGAACGCGCGGACCGAAGGTGGCGACGAGACGGCGGCCGCCTGCGATCTAGCCGCGCGCGTCGAGATCGAGGCCGAAGTCCGCTGCCCGTGGGTGGGCCCGGTGCCTTTCGCCGAGCACCAGTCGGACTTGCTGCTGGGCCGCGATGGCGAACTCGCGCAACTGCTCGACCTCCTGGAAACACAGCCGCTGACGGCCATCGTCGGCCCATCTGCCTGCGGAAAGACCTCGCTGCTGCGCGCCGGCCTGCTGCCGCGTCTGCGGCGTCGGCACCCGGACTGGCAGATCGCCGACGCGACGGCGGCAGAATCCCCGGTGCCGGGCGCCCAGACTCTCGCGATCTTCGACGACCTGCAGCGCGGATCGGCGGGCGGGCTCGCCGTCGACCAGCCGCTGGCGGCCCGCTTCCGCGAACTGGCCGCCGTTGGCACGCGAATCCTCGTCTGCCTGCGCAGCGAGCAGTATCCGGCCTGGCTCCGCATGCAAAACGAGGCCGGCGTCGAGCTGCCGCACTGGTACGAGCTGAAACTGCCGGCAGAGCAGGCGCTGCGCCAGATCGTCGAACGCCCGGCCGATGCCGTCGGGCTGGCGTTCGAGCCGGGGCTCGTCGACCGCATCGTCAGCCGAGCGGTCGGTGAGCGCGGCGTGCTGCCGTTCCTGCAAGTCACCTTGCAGCGGCTCTGGGAGCAGCGGCGAAGCGGCTGGCTGACCAATGCCGCCTACGATTCGTTCGGCGGCATTCGCGGCGTCGTCACCGAGGCCGCGAACCGTCACTTCGATTCGCTCGACGAGGCCGGGCAGGCGGAGATGAAGCGAATCCTGCTGCGGCTCGTGACGACGTCCGGGGAAAGCACCCGCGCCGGCGTCACGAACGTGCCGTACGCGAGCCTGGCCGGCGCCGGCTACAGGGTCGTGGCGACGATCGCGACGTATACGCATGTCGA
>CALLYQ010000301.1 GCA_937858875.1 uncultured Lautropia sp.
CACCACCCACGTCGGCGCATGGTCGCTGGCCTTCTCCTGCAGCCGCACCCAGCGGTCGACGCCGGCCTCCTTCAGCCCCTTCGCCAGCACCGGGTTGAGCAGCAGGTGGTCGATGCGCAGGCCGCGATCGCGCTCGGCGTGCTGGCGGAAATAGTCCCAGAACGTGTACATCGGCGCGTCGGGGTACAGGCTGCGGATCGCGTCGGTCCAGCCGGCCTCGAGCAGGCGCCGATAAGCGGCACGGCTTTCCGGCTGCAGCAGCGCGTCCTTCTTCCAGGACGCCGGCGAATAGATGTCGCCGACCTCGTCGGTCGGCACGACGTTGTAGTCGCCTGCAAGCACGACCGGAACTCCTGAGTCCCGCAACTGTTCGGCTCGCACGATCAGGCGGTCGAACCAGGCGAGCTTGTAGTCGAACTTCGGCCCGGGCTGCGGGTTGCCGTTGGGCAGGTAGATCGACGCGACGACGAGGCCGTCGACGGCGGCTTCCAGATAGCGCGACTGCTCGTCGGTCGCATCGCCATCGAGGCCGCGACGCAGCTCGACCGGCGCCGAGCCTCGCGACAGGATCGCCACGCCGTTGAATCCCTTCTGGCCGTGCCAGATCGCCTGGTAACCGGCCTCGCGGATCGCAGCCTCCGGAAACACCGTGTCGACGCATTTGAGTTCCTGCAGGCAGGCGATGTCCGGTGCGGATTCGGCCAGCCATTCGAGCAGGCGCGGCAGTCGTGCGTTGATACCGTTGACGTTGAAGGTCGCGATCTTCATCGGGTGCATGCCTCGTTCGATAGTGATGCGGCCATCAGGGACGCCGCAAGCTCGGTTACGATAACCGAGCCATGAAAACGCACCCGATCCTGCGCTATACGATCGGCGACAGTTCGCTCGGCCTGCTGCTCGTGGCTGCAGGCGAGCGCGGCGTCTGCGCGATCCTGATCGACGACGATCGAGCCGCCCTGGTCGCCGACCTGCAGCGCCGCTTCCGCCACGCCGAACTGCGCGAATGTCCCGCGGCAGACAATCCGTTCTTCGAGCAGGTTCTCCGCAGCGTCGACGATCCGTCGCAGCCGCTGACCGCACCGCTCGAACTGCACGGCACGCCCTTCCAGCGAAGGGTCTGGGACGCGCTGCTCGCGATCCCGACAGGCACGACCACCAACTACGCCGACATCGCCAGGCGCATCGGCGCGCCTACGTCCTCGCGCGCGGTCGGTGCAGCGATCGCAGCCAATCCGCTCGCAGTCGTCGTCCCATGCCACCGCGTGCTGCGCAGCGATGGCTCGCTGTCCGGCTACCGCTGGGGCGTCGACCGCAAGCGGGTGCTGCTCGATCGCGAGTCGGCTTCAGGCAGGCAGGAAAACAGCGGCATCGAGCCCCGGCCTCCCATCAGCCGGGGCGATGCCGCCTAGGCTCAGTTCGCCGGAACCGCCGGGGGCGTATAAGTCGCGCAACTGAAACTGGCCGCCAGGTCGACGGCACCCGCCCCGTTGTACTGCGGGAAGCTCGGGTATTCGCACAGCGGCCTCGTCCGCCCGAAGGTCGCAGTGTTCGCGTCCATCGCGATCTGCCCGGCGGGCGCCGTGCCTTGCTCGACCCAGTTCTCGAGCGCGGTCAGCGAATCCCAGGACAGCATGAACGCGCCGAACACGTGGCCGTAGCCGGGTACCGTGTAGAACCGCACGAAGTTGTCGACCCGCTGCTGCCCCATCGTGGCCACGACGCGATCGTAGTACTCGATCGTCGATCGGTGGCTGACCAGCGCATCGGCCATGCCATGGACGATCAGCAGCTTGCCGCCTTTCGCGTCGAACGCGGTCAGGTCGGTCCGGTTGATGTCCATGATCGCGCTGAGCGTACCGATGCGGTCGCGTCGTGCGATCGGCGGGCTCTGGGGATTGAGCGTCAGGTAGTTGTAGGCCGGATCCCTGGCGACGAAATACTTGACGAACTGCTCCCAGAACACGCTGAAGTACGGCTGCTGCGACGCCGGGTCACCGACCTGCAGCGGCTGGTCGGAGGGGTTGGTCGGCTGCGCGGTGTTGAGCCCCAGCGGACCGCGCATGTCGGCGCCCGCAAGCACCGGGAATCCCGGGTAACCGGTTTCACCGCTGGCCAGGTAGTTGAAGCTCACCGGTTCGTTGTAGGCGCGCACCGACGCGATCTGGGCGTCGGACAGGCACGAATCGCCGGTGTCCGTTCCATCGGCGCAACGCAGGGTCTGCACATCGAAGTTGCAGGCCGCCAGGTTGCCGATCAGGCCGTCACGAACGCCATCGCCCATGTCGCAGGCGGCCATCACGCGATCGTAGACCAGCTTCTGCTTGGCGACGTTCAGGTAACCGCCGGGCTGCGCCAGGCGCTGCGTCACGACGCCGAAGAACAGATCGAGCGTCGCCGCGTTCCAGGCCGGGAAAATCGAGACCGCGCCGTCGAAGTCCTCGGGCCAGCGCTGCACGACGGCCAGCGCCTCGCGCCCGCCCGTCGATCCGCCGACGAAGTAGCTGCGCTCGGGCATCCGCTCGTAACGCGTGGCGATCAGCCGCATCGCCGCATCGCGCGTCTTCTTCAGTGCGTCGGCGGCGAAGTTGTTCAGCGCTTCGTCATTCATCCCGAAGCGGCCGTCCTGGCTGTTGACGCCGCTGTGGCCCGAGTCGCTCGAGAACGTCGCATAGCCGCGGCCCAGTGCGGTCGGCTGGTCGATCGCGGCCGACGCATAACCGACCGTCGTGTTCGGGATCGAACCGTTGTAGCCGCCGCCGCCCTGCATCAGCGCCTTGCCGTTCCATTCGGTCGGCAGGTTCAGCTGGAACCTGATCGGCAGTCCATACGGGTCGATCGGGGCGATCGATGCGAGTACCTTGCAGTATTCGCCGTGCGCCGCGGCGCCCTGGCCGGCGGCCGCGACCAGCTCGGTGCTCGTGACGGCCGCGCCACGCGTGCCGAGCGCGATGTCGATCGGGGCGATCTGCATGCCGTTCAGCTCGGCGCATTTCGTCACGGCCACCGGCTCGGGCTCCGGGGTCGGAGCCGGCGGCGGTTCCGGCACCGGCGCCGGGTCGTCGTCTCCGCCACCACCGCCACCGCAGGAAATCAGGGCAATCGCCGCGGCGACGGCCATGCCGGTTCGAACGACTCGGGTACGCATCATGTTCTCTCTCCTCCTGGCATGAAAAGGGCAGGCAACAGCGCCGGAAAAGCCGCTGCCCGCCCCGATCCGGGGACCTCTTCTCGTGGTCCTTCGGGCGCATCTTGCGCGAAAGCGGTACTACTGGACAAGTCGACGCAGCATCGAGGAGCACGCATGCACCGACGCATCTACTGGCTGGTGCCCGATCGTGACCGTGCCAGAGGCACGATGGAGGAATTGCTGCGCGCAGGAATCGAGTATCGCCATATCCGCTTCGTGGGCCGCGACGACGTCGACATGACCGGGTTTCGCGAAGCGAATGTCCTGCAGACTTCGGACGTGATCCGCTCGGCGAAGACGGGTCTCGTGCTGGGTGCCTCGGCCGGCTGCCTGGCCGGCGTCGTGGCCGCCCTCTTTCCAGTGATCGGCGAGGCGCCGCAGTGGCAGATGATCGGCCTGCTCGGGCTGGTCGGCGGCGCCTTCGGCGCATGGACCTCGAGCTTCATCGGCGTGTCTGCGCCGAACCGGCACCTGCGCCGATTTTCGCGGGCGATCGAGCGCGGCTGCATCCTGCTGATCGTCGATGTGCCGACGGACCGGGTCGACGAAATCGAGTCTCGCCTGAAGACCCTGAACGCAGAAGCGGGCTCACTTGTCTGCGAGAATGGCAGTTTGGATCAGCGATGACAACAATGAACCCGGCCCGGATCCCGATGAAGCTCGTCCCCCCGCCGCTGGTTCCGGCGGCGATGTGGTTCAACGCCTCGATGGCGCTGACCGAGATGCTGGTCGCTTCGGCCCAGGTGATCAGCCATCGCACCGGCATGATGCTCGGCGCGCGCGGACCGATGACGCCCGAAGACTGCGCAGAGTTCACACTGATGTTCACCGAGAAGATGACGGCCTGGCCGGAAGTTTCGACGCGGGCCATGATCGGCTGGATGGACCTGAACCGGCAGTTCACTCGAAGCTGGTTCAGCGCCAGCAGCAATCCGCGTTCGGTCAGGCGAAATCTCGCTCGGGCGAACCTGCTGTCGAAGGCGGCAGCAAAGGTCGCCGCCGACGTCGTCGATCCGCTGCACGGCAAAGCCACGGCCAATGCGCGCCGGCTGGCCGCGCTGCGGGTTCGCAGCACGCGGGCGCGGCCGTCGCCGAATCGCTGACACCGAAGCCGCGTTGGCCCAGCGCAGCGACGCCCTCGTCATCGGCGCCGGAATCATCGGTGCTGCCTGCGCGCGCCGGCTGGCCGAAGCGGGATTGCGGGTGACCGTGCTGGAACGCGAACCGGCACCGGCCACGGCGTCGACCGGCCGCAGCGCCGCCGGCGTGCGCGTGCAGTTCAGCGAAGCGGTCAACGTGCTGCTGTCGGCGGCCAGCATCGACGAGTATCGGACGATGCCCGAAGCCGGCTACCAGCCGGTCGGCTACCTGTTCCTCGTTCCCGGCGAGCACTGGACGTCGCACCTGCGCGGCTTCGAACTGCAGCGCTCGCTGGGCATGCCGGTCGAGCGGCTGGATGGCGAGCAGGCGGCCCGGATCGTCCGGGCCCGCATCGACGATGTCGCCGGTGCGACCTGGTGCGCATCCGACGGCATCGTCGATCCGCACGGCATCACGATGGCCTTCCTGGCCGAAGCAAGACGCCACGGTGCCTCGATCCGTCTGAACGCGCCGGTCGAGGCGATCGACGACGGCGGCGACGCGTCGGCGCGATGGCGCGTGCATACGCCGGCTGGCGAGTTCGAGGCACCGGTGCTGGTCAACTGCGCCGGCGCCTGGGCTGGCGGACTGGCCGCGCTTGCCGGCCTCGAGGTCCCGGTCGGGCCGGCGCGGCGGATCGTGTTCGCAACCGCCCCGCTCGGCGCGCCGACGGCGTCATCGCCTGCCGGGGCGAAGTCGTCGCCGCTGGCCGGGATGAACCGACCGCTGCCGCTGACCGTCGACGTCGGCAGCGGCCTGTGGCTGCGTTCCGAAGGCACGCGCCTGATCTTCGGCCTCAGCAATCCCGACGATACCGGCTTTCTCGAAGGCATCGACTGGCCGTGGCTGGAGACGGTCTATCCGGTCGCCGTCGAGCGCTTTCCCTGGTTCGAGCAACTCGCGCTCGACCGCAAGGCGAGCTGGTGGGGCTACTACGAGGTCACCCCCGATCATCAGCCGGTGGTCGGGCCGATGCCCGGCGCCGCAGGCTGGTTCAACGCCTGCGGCTTCTCGGGACACGGCGTCCAGCAGGCCGCCGCGATCGGCCGCGTGCTCTCGGCCCAGGTCTGCGGCGAAGCGCCGTTCATCGACGTGACTTCACTGTCGATCGAGCGCTTCGCCGCGCCGCAGCCTAGCCTGCGGCGCGAGCAGCTGATCGTCTGAGCTCAGCGTCCGGTCGACGACCCCGTCGATCCGGTCGAACTTCCCGAGGAACCGCCGGCAGAGCCGGTCGACGAACCGGTGGAACCGCGGTTCGTCGAAGAACCGCTGGCGCCGCCTGCCGACGAACCGGCCGACGACGCAGACGATCCGCTGCCCGTCGACGCGCCAGTGTCGCTGCTGCCGACGAGGCTGCCCGACGTGCTGCCCATGCCAGCCGTTCCCGCCGTTCCCGTCGTCGCGCCGGACGGCTTCACGCGCAGATTGTTCTGCACATGCCGCACGCCCGAAACCTGTTCGGCAATGTCCTCGGCGCGGCGCTTGTCCGAGCGGTGTTCGACGCTGCCCTCGAGCGTCACCTCCGAATCGGCGACCTTGACATCGATGCCGGAGGCGTCGACGAACGGATCGTCGGTGAGCCGGTCGTTCACGTCCTCGCGGATCCGCTCGTCCGAACGCGAATAGCCGCGCGGACCACGTCCGCGGTGACGGCCGCTGCGCATTTCGTCCATGCGCCGGCGCTGTTCGGCCTCGTCGTCGCCGAACCACGAAGCCACTTCGTCACGGGTGCGGTCCCACAGCCCGCGCTCCTCGTCGCGGCCGTAGCGCCCGTAGCCCTGCTGCCCGTAGTCGTCGCCGTAGCGGCCGTAGTCCCGACCCGACTCGCCGTAGCGGCCATGGAAGTCGCGTTCGCGGTCGTCGCGACCGAAGGCGCCCGAGCCGTAGTAGCCACCGGCATGGCGCTCGCTTCCACGGTCTT
>CALLYQ010000302.1 GCA_937858875.1 uncultured Lautropia sp.
CGGGCGCTGCATCCGCGCAGCGTGCCGTGCGTCAGGTGGACCGGGATGCCGTGCGCGGCCGCCAGCCTGAACACGCCGCCGACATGATCGCCATGTTCGTGCGTGACCACGATCGCAGACAGCGTGGCCGGCTCGCAGCCTAACGCGCGCAGCCGCCGCTCGGCCTCGCGCAGCCCGAACCCGCAGTCGACGAGCACGCGCTGCAGCGAGCCGCCGTCACGGGTCTCGACGAGCAGCGCGTTGCCCTCGCTGCCGCTTCCCAGGCTGGCGAAGCGCACGGCGAAGGCGCCCTACTTCAGCTCTTCCTGCAGCAGCGCGAGGATCTTCGATGCCGTGTCGGCATCGATGCCCTTCGGTGTCCGGCCCTCGCGATCGAGTACCGAGATCTGCGTGCCGGAGCCCGCGCTTTCGGCCTTCAGGCGGAACTGCTGCGAGATCTCCTCCTGCGCCTTGCCGCCGAAGATGCGGCCAAGGAAACCGGGCTTGCTGTTCGCCCTGCGCGCCTGCGCCTCGGGGTCGATGTAGCGCACGAAGTACAGGCCCTGCGAACGGTCGCGATCGTCTACGGTGAAGCCGCCCCGGTCGAGTGCGAGGCCCAGCTGGCGCCAGGCTCGATCGAAGTCTTCGTCGATCTGCAGCACTTTCGAGCCGCCGTCGTCGACCAGCCGGACGCTGGCCGCCGCCGGAGTCGGCGCCTGCGCGGCCTGCATGGCCGCCTCCTGCGTGGCACCGAGCTTGACCATCAGTCGCCGCAGGAACTCGACCTCGAGTTCGGAATCGCTGGGCCGCGGCTGCCAGACGGTCTGGTCCTTGTCGGTGGTCGAATAGACCTCGACCATGCCGCGGTGCGTGATGTGGATCTCGGTGCCCTCGGGGCCACGATCGATGCGCGTGCGGAACTTGTCGCGCTCGCCTGTCGAATAGACGGAATCGAAGACCTTGCCGAGCGTGCGCCGGATCACGTCGAGCGGAAGCTTCGCGCGGTTCTCGGCCCAGTCGGTTTCGACGATGCCGGTCTGCGGCGACTCGGTCTCGACGATGAAGCCCGACTCCTGCCAGAACTCGCGCAACAGCGGCCACAGCTGCTCGGGCGTGAGCGAGGTCACGAGCCAGCGCTCGGAGCCGGCGCGCTCCATGCGCACGCCCTGCACCGCCGGCAGCACCAGCGACTGGCCCGACGAAGGCGTGGCCGCGACGCGGCCACGCTCGGAGGCCGTGCGCGCGGTATCGCGCCCGGCCGGCATGTCGAAGCGGCCGTCGCCGCGCGGGCTGGCGAGGTCGGGGGGGATGTCGAGCGGAGGCAATTTGCCGGCAGACTTGTAGTCGATGCTCGAGTATTCGTCGATCTTCTCGTTGAGCGAGCAGGCGCCCAGCGCCGCCGCCATGAGCACGACGGCGGCGGCACGCGAGACCGCCGATGCAAACGTGCTGGTCGATGCCTTGCTGATCAATGCAGTACCCCGGAGGATTCGAGCGCAGTGCGCACGATGGCGTGCTTGTCTTCTGAAAGCGGCGTGAGCGGCAACCGGATGCCGCGCTCGATGCGTCCCATCTCTGCGAGCGCCCATTTGACCGGGATCGGGTTGGCCTCGACGAACAGGTCGGTATGCAGGCGCAGCAGCTTGCGATGGATCGCCAGCGCGCCGACGTAGTCCCCGCCCAGTGCCAGTGCGCACATGCGCGCCATCGGCCCGGGGGCGACGTTGGCCGATACCGAGATCACGCCATGCCCGCCCATCGCCATCAGCGCCAGCGCCGAATCGTCGTTGCCGCTGTAGACGCCGAACTCGGCCGGCAGCGCCGCCATCAGCTCGGCGGCGCGCGGCATGTCGCCGGTGGCGTCTTTCAGGCCGACGATGCCCGGCGTCTTCGCGAGCCGCAGCACCGTTTCGTTGGACATGTCGGCCACGGTGCGGCTGGGCACGTTGTACAGGATGACCGGCAGCCCGACCTCTGCGACCGCGCGGAAATGCCGGTACATGCCTTCCTGCGTGGGCTTGTTGTAATAGGGAACGACCTGCAGCGTGGCCTGCGCGCCGGCGTCGCGCGCCAACTGCGTGAGTTCGGTCGCCTCGCGCGTGGAGTTGCCGCCGGTGCCGGCGATGACCGGGATGCGGCCGGCTGCGTGCTCGACCGCGGCGCGCACCAGCGCCGTATGCTCTTCGAAGTCCACCGTCGGCGATTCGCCGGTCGTGCCGACCGCGACGATCGCCGCCGTGCCTTCCGCAATGTGCCAGTCGATCAGCCGCCGGTAGGCATCGAGGTCGAGACTGCCGTCCTCGTGCATCGGGCTGACGATCGCGACCATGCTGCCCTTGATGATGGAATATCCGTCATTCATCGGGAAATACCCGTGTTCGGGGGGAAACGAGTAGTTTAGCCTAGCGCGATGCCGTCCCGCGGCAGCGGCGGGCGCGCCGCGCAGATGCGCTGCACGATCGCCGGCTTCGGGCGCGTCGCGTACCCGGATTCGTAGCCGAGCACGATGAGCCCGCCGGCTGCGGCCCGTTCGAGCAGTTCGCCCTCGCGCAGCAGGAAGTCCGGGTTCGACGGCTTGCCGAAAGCTTCGTTGCCGCGCGCGAACGTCTCGTGGATCAGCAGTCCGCCGGGAGCGAGCAGCGCACACAGCAACGCGTAGCGCGGCCGGAACAGGTAGTTGGCAACGACGATCGCGTCGAAAGCGCCCGGCGGCAGTTGCCAGCGCCCGGCTTCGAGGTCCAGCACGCGGGTCTCGACGCCCTGCCCCGCCAGCGGTTCGAGCGCCTGGGCGTCTCGGTCGACGGCGAGCACCCGCATGCCCAGCGACTGCGCGAGCAGTGCGTGGCGGCCGCCGCCCGAGGCGAAATCGAGCACCCGGCTCCCGGGCGCGAGACCGCCGAGCCAGCGCGATACCCAGGGCGAGGCGTCGAATGCGGGAGGATGTGACATCGTGGTTGTCGGACAC
>CALLYQ010000303.1 GCA_937858875.1 uncultured Lautropia sp.
GCCAGAACGACGCCGACGGCGAAGCCTCCGAGCCGGTCGATTTCAGCGGGCGCGAGCGCCTCGGCGACTGCCCGAAATGCAGCGCCGGCGTCTACGAGCACGGGCTGTCCTACGTCTGCGAAAACTCGGTCGGTCCGAATCGCAGCTGCGATTTCCGCAGCGGCAAGATCATCCTGCAGCAGGAGATCGAACCGGCGCAGATGAGCAAGCTGCTCGCCGAAGGACGCAGCGACTTGCTGCCGGGTTTCGTCTCGCAGCGCACGCGTCGCAAGTTCAAGGCTTTCCTGGTGCGTGGCGCCGACGGCAAGATCGGCTTCGAGTTCGAGCCACGCCCGGCGCGCCCGGGAGCGGAGGCGAAGGCCAAAGCCTCCGGCTCGTCGTCGGATCCGCTCGCAGCGAGCGGCAAGCCGGCCGCGAAGAAGGCGGCGACGAAATCGGCGGCGCCGAGCAAGGCCGCGGCCAACAAGACCGCGGCGAAGACAGCTCCGGCGAAAAAGCTTGCCGCGAAGAAGCCGGCCGCGAAGAAACCTGCCGCCAGGAAGGCCGCGCCCGCCACGTAGAACCCGAAGTCCGCCGGGCGCACGGCCTTCCGGCTATCCTTTGTCGATGATCTGCAATCGACCCGAGGACGTCCATACGGACTGGGTATTCGGCTACGGATCGCTGATCTGGAATCCGGAGTTCGAGTACGAAAGCGCCGACCTGGCGCGCGCGCACGGCTATCACCGCGCCTTCTGCGTACGTTCGACGCTGTACCGCGGCACGCCGCAGCGACCCGGCGTCGTGCTCGGACTCGATCGCGGCGGCTCCTGCGTCGGTGTTGCCTACCGATTGCCGCCGGCCACCCGCATGCGGGCAATCGAAGGCCTGTTCCTGCGCGAGATCCCCGATCCGTCGATCGCCATCTACGTGCCGCGGA
Source organism: uncultured Lautropia sp. (assembly GCA_937858875.1). Classification (GTDB taxonomy): domain Bacteria; phylum Pseudomonadota; class Gammaproteobacteria; order Burkholderiales; family Burkholderiaceae_E; genus Zeimonas. The sequence goes on from CALLYQ010000303.1 coordinate 920, forward strand.
TCATCGACATCCGCCTGTCCGACGGCTCGGCGCAGCAGGCGCTGACCTTCGTTGCCGACCGGGCGAAGCCTTCCTATCAGCGGCTCAGCGATGCCGAGATCCTCGAGCGGCTGATGCTGTGCCACGGCATGCGCGGCGCGAACCGCGACTACGCGGTCAACACCTTCGAGGCGCTGCAGGCGCGAGGCGTCTTCGATGCGCGCCTGCAGCGGGTGATCCGGCAACTTGGACCGCTGCAAGCACCGGCGCCGCCGCACAGCCAGGAGGCCGCAGCGTCGGCAGCCGCAGTGCCGCAGGTGGCGCAAGGCGGTGCCGAACTCGCCGCGAGCAGATAAGCGCCGGTCGCTCGCCCGAGCGGCCACCGGAACGGCCACCGGGGGCAGTCGCCACGGCCAGCGGGCTTCAGGCTGGCGCCTCGTCGGGCGCGTGCAGCCGCGAATGAGCCGGCACGCCGGCCATCAGGAACTCCATCTGGTCGGCCAGGATCCGGCGATTGCGCAGGATGAAGGCCTCGTGCAGGCTCGGCACGTAAGGCACGTAGAGCAAGGGCATGCGGGCCTGCTCGGGCGTGCGGTTGCCCTTGCGCAGGTTGCAGGCCTTGCAGGCACTGACCAGGTTGGTCCAGGTCGTGGCGCCGCCGCGGCTTTGCGGCTTCACGTGCTCGGCGGTCAGTTCGCCGTGCCGGAAACGGCCGCCGCAGTACGCACAGACGTGCCGATCGCGCGCGAACAGCATCTCGCGGGCCAGTGACGGCGCAACGCCGGTCGGCGCGCGGCGCGGGCTGTCGCTGCGCACCGCCACGATCGAGCGCAGCGTCAGCGTCGAGCGCTGCCCGGTGGCGCGGCTGATGCCGCCGCGCAGCGTGAACGAGTTGTCCCCCAAGTCCCAGGCGACCTGCCGCTTGCAGTAGTACCCCGCGGCGTCCTCGAGTTCGATCCAGCGGCGCGGTGTGCCGCTTGCGTCGAGCACCAGGATGCTGACGGAAGACGCGAGCCTCGTCACATGAAACTCCGATGCGTTCGGAGCCTGCATTGTGCAACAGCACCGGCTCGAAACGAGGCAATTCCATGACGAGCCTCGTCGCGCTACGATGCCTGGCTGCAGTCCGGCAGTGAGGGTCGCTGCGAGCGCCGGCTACGGTAACATCGGACCCCGCGACTTGCCGGCGCGGTTCGGCGCCGCCGCCGGAGTTCCGAAACAAGCCGCCATCCGTTGGATCGACTGACCCCCATGATCGAAACCACGCTCGAACGATTCCAGGCCGATGTCATCGAGGCGTCGATGCAGATGCCGGTGCTGCTCGACTTCTGGGCGCCCTGGTGCGGCCCCTGCAAGACGCTCGGTCCGATGCTCGAGAAACTCGAGACGCAGTACGGCGGCCGCTTCAAGCTGGTCAAGGTCGACACCGACGCCCAGCCCGAGCTCGCGCAGCACTTCCGGATCCGCTCGGTTCCGACCGTGTTCGCGATCGTCGGAGGCCAACCGGTCGACCAGTTCCAGGGTGCGCTGCCCGAAGGGCAGCTGCGCGAGTTCATCGATCGGCTGCTGCCCGACCCGACCGAAGCCGAGGTCGAGCAGGCGATCCAGGCGCTCGAGAGCGGCGATCGCGAACGCGCCGTCGAGCTGCTTCGCAAGGTCCTGGCCAGCGCACCCGAGCACGTGACCGCGAAGCTGCTCTATGCGCAGACGCTGCTCGACGAGGATCCGGCCGCCGCGCTGGCGCAGCTCGACAGCCTGCCCGACGATGCGCGCAACGACCCGCAGGTCGCGCAACTCGCGGCCGAAGCCCGCCGGCGCATCGACGCTTCGCGCGTCCCGCCGCCACCGGCATTGCTCGAGCGCATCGCGTCGAACGAAACCGACCTCCAGGCCCGGCTCGAACTGGCCCAGCACTTCATCGAGCAGAAGGAATGGGACGAGGCCTTCGCGCAACTGCTCGAGATCGTGCGGCGCGATCGCACGTTCGGCGACGACATCGGTCGCAAGACGATGATCGAGGTCTTCGGCAAGGCTTCGTGAGGCGAATCTCTGTGCGCTCGACGGAGATCGAGACCTTCGACAAGGCGTCGGCGCAGCCGCAGCTCGTGTCGGAATGGCGCCGCAAACTGAGTTCGGTACTGTTCTGAGCGCTGCCCCTCCCGGGCAGGCACTATCCCAACGAAAAGGAGACCTGGAATGCAACGTCGCGACTTCATGATCGGCGCAGGCGCGCTGGCCGCCGCCGGTTCGATGCCCGCCTTCGGGCAGAACTTCCCGAGCCGTCCGGTCGCGCTGTACTGCGCGTTCACCGCCGGCGGCCCGACCGATCAGGTCTTCCGCTCTTTCGCCGAGTCGGCCAGCAAGGCCACCGGCGCGAAGATCGTCGTCGAGAACAAGCCCGGGGCCGGCGGCACGATCGCCCCGCTGTCGATGCGCAACGCGCGGCCCGACGGCTACACGCTCGCGCAATCGCCGATGGGAATCTTCCGCATCCCGCACATGCAGAAGAACCAGACCTTCGACCCGATCGAAGACTTCACCTATGTGATCTGCCTGACCGGGTACACGTTCGGGCTCGTCGTGCCGGCCGACTCGCCGATCAAGTCGGTCCAGGACTACATCGACTACGCGAAGGCGCATCCCGGAGAACTCAGCTACGGTTCGCCGGGAGCGAACACCTCGCCGCACCTGGCCATGGAGGAGTTCGCCCATACCGCCGGCATCAAGCTGAACCACGTACCGTTCAAGGGCAACGCCGAAGCGATGCTCAGCCTGCTCGGCGGGCACGTGATGTCGGTCAGCGACTCGACCGGCTGGGCGCCGCATGTGGAGTCGGGCAAGGTTCGCCTGCTCGCCACCTACGGCAGCAAGCGCACGAAGCGCTGGCCCGACATTCCCACGCTGACCGAACTCGGCTACGACACGGTCGCCGATTCGCCGTTCGGCCTGATCGGCCCGAAGGGCATGGATCCCGCCGTCGTGCAGAAGCTGCACGACATCTTCAAGCCGACGCTCGAAGACCCGCGGGTCCTCGAACTGCTCGACCGCTACGACCAGCCGCTCGCCTACATGGGTCCCGAGGAATACACGGCCTGGGCGAAGAAGACCTACGAAGCCGAGCGCAAGACCATCGAACGGCTCGGGTTGATCGGCTCCATCTGAACGGAAACCAGGCATGAAAGGAAGCTTCATCGAACTGATCGCCGACGACGGCCATCGCTTCTCGGCCTACCAGGCCGCGCCGGCCGGCCAGGCGCGGGGCGCCGTCGTCATCGCGCCGGAGATCTTCGGCGTGAACTCGCACATCCGCTCGGTGGCCGACGGCTACGCGGCCGACGGCTATCTGGCGATCGCGCCGGCGCTGTTCGACCGCGCGCAGCGCGGCTACGACACCGGCTACTCGCCCGACGAGATCCAGGCCGGCATCGCGGTCATGCAGAAGGTCTCGATCGACGACGCGCTCACCGACACCGCCGCCTGCATCGCCGAGGGCGCAAAAGCCGGCAAGGTCGCGGTCGTCGGCTACTGCTGGGGCGGCACAGTGGCCTGGGTCGCCGCGGCGCGCCTGAGCGGGCTGGCCTGCTCGGTGCCGTACTACGGCGGCGGCATTCCCGACTTCGCCGACGAGCAGCCGAACTGCCCGGTCATGTTCCATTTCGCCGAGCAGGACCAGCGGCCGACCGCCGCGCAGGCCCGCGAGATCGCCGCCAGGCA
>CALLYQ010000304.1 GCA_937858875.1 uncultured Lautropia sp.
GGGCATGACGCCGCAAGCCTCCTGCATCGCACAATGAACACCCCGGTGAAAATCGATACGTGCCTGGCCGAAGGCGGAGCACTTCTCTACGAGTCGCCAGGCATCGACGAGTCGCTGCTTGTCATTGGGCCCGCCGCAGGTGGCCCCGCCGAAGGTGGCCCCGCCAATCCCGAGTTGCTCGGCGTGCTCTCTCGGCCCGCCGACCCGCAACTGCGCAAGTCCGTGGGTCTGGTAATCGTCGTTGGTGGTCCCCAAACCCGTGTCGGCTCGCATCGCCAGTTCGTGTTGATGGCCAGGGCGCTTGCGCGCGCCGGCTATCCCTGCCTGCGCTTCGACTACACAGGCATGGGCGATAGCCCGGGGCCCAAGCCCGATTTCGAGACGGCGGGTCCTGACATCCGGCGTGCCTGCGACGCCTTGCTCGATGCCGAGCCCGCCTGCCGGCGCATCGCACTGTGGGGATTGTGCGACGGCGCAAGTGCCGCCGTGTTCCACGCGCTCGCCGACGAGAGGGTGGCGGCCGTGATCGCTGCCAATCCATGGGCGCGTAGCGAGGCGACCCGCGCTGCCGCGATCGTAAGCGAGCACTACGGTTCGCGACTTCGATCGGCGGAGTTCTGGAAGAAGCTGGCAACAGGGAAGATCGATGTCTTCGCAACGGCGCGAGAGGCGCTCGGGCACGCCTGGCGTGCCCGCGCCTCCCGGACAGGCACAGCGGACGGATCGCCTGGCGCAGGCGCTGGGCAAGCAGCGTGCGAGCCTTCGATTCCAGATCAGCGGAAGGGACCTGACGGCCGCCGAATTCGAGCTGTCGATGAAATCGGCGGCCGGGTCCGACTACGATCCAGCTGAGGCCTTGCGTCTCGAGCAGGCCGATCACACCTTCTCCGATCCGCAGGCCTGGCAGGCGGTGATCCAGGACACCAAGGCAGTGCTGGAGCGACTCTGAGCAGGCCGGATCCTGTGCACTAGCTAACAGCTACCGTCATCCGGGCCGGCTAAACTCGGGCCTCGACTCCTCAGGTAAGAAGAATGTGCGGTATCTACGGCGTGTTTCGGTTCGATGCGAAGCCGGTGGAAGCGGCGACCCTGGCCCGGATGGGGCAGTCGATCGCCCACCGCGGCCCCGACGACCGCGGCCAGTACACCGACGGCAATTGCGGCATCGGCATGACGCGCCTGGCGATCATCGATCCGGCCGGCGGCCAGCAGCCGATCTCGAACCACGATGACACGAACTGGGTCGTCTGCAACGGCGAGATCTACAACTTCCGCGAACTGCGCGAGGAGCTGATCCGCGCCGGCTACCGGTTCAAGACCCATTCCGACACCGAGGTCATTCTTCATCTCTACGATGCGCTCGGCGACGGCTTCGTCGAACGTCTGGAGGGGATGTTCGATTTCGCGTTGTGGGATTCGAAGCGGCGCCGCCTGCTGATCGGGCGCGACCAGCTCGGCGTCAAGCCCTTGTACCTGTACCGCAGTGCGCAGATGATCGCCTTCGCAACCGAGGCGAAGGCGCTGCTGACTCTGCCCGAGGTCTCGGTCGACATCGACCGCTCGGTGCTCGTCGACTACCTGCACCTGGGCTACGTCTCGGCGCCCCAGTCGCTGTTCAAGGGCATCACGAAGCTGCCGCCGGCCACGCTGCTGGAGATCGACGCCAACGGGATCGAAGATCGGCGCTACTGGCGTCTGCCCGATGCGATCGACACGCAGCGCAGCGAACAGGACTGGATCGCCGCGATCCACGAAGCGATCGAGCAGGCCGTGCACAAGCAGATGGTCAGCGACGTGCCGATCGGCGCCTTCCTGTCGGGCGGCGTCGATTCGAGTGCCGTCGTCGCGTTCATGGCCCGGCACAGCAAGCAGCCGATCCGCACCTATGCGATCGGTTTCGAAGGCGGCAAGGCCGAGGCGCTGTACAACGAACTGCCCTATGCGCGCCAGGTGGCCAGGCAGTTCGGCACCGAGCATCGCGAGATCGTCGTGCGGCCCGATGTCGTCGACCTGCTGCCGAAGCTCATCTGGCACATGGACGAGCCGATCGCCGATTCGGCCTCGATCACGACCTACCTCGTCTCGAAGTTCGCACGCGAGGACGTCAAGGTGATCCTGTCGGGCGTCGGCGGCGACGAGCTGTTCGGTGGCTATCGGCGTTACCTCGGCGATCACTACCTGGCCAGGCTCGAGCGTTTTCCTGCGCCGCTGGTGCGCGCCGCATCGAACGTCGTGCAACGGCTGCCCAGCGACCGGCATGGCCGGCTCAGCAACCTGTCGCGGCTGGCGCGCGAGTTTCTCGGGTCGATGGACCTGACGCCCGACGAGCGCTATCGCCGCTACGTCCAGGTCATGAGCCGCGAGCGCGCCCGGCAGACGATCTCCGGCCTCGTGAACGAGGGGCCGGATTCGCTGGGCGCTGCGTTCGCCGATGCGCCGTCCAACGATGCCGTGGCCCGGCTGTTCGCGGTCGACGCGGCCAGCCAGCTGCCGGGCGATCTGCTGATGCTGACCGACAAGACCAGCATGGCCGTTTCGCTGGAATGCCGGGTGCCGCTGCTGGACCAGAAGCTGGTCGAACTGGCGGCGACGATCCCCGCCTCGCTGAAGATCAAGGGCGGCCAGCCCAAGTACCTGATGAAGGAGGCGCTGAAGAGCCTCCTGCCGCAGGAGATTCTCCATCGCCCGAAGCGTGGATTCGGCACCCCGATGGGCGCCTGGCTCAAAGGCTCGCTGGCCGGTTCGATGAACAGCCTGCTGTCGAGGCAAAGCGTCGAGCGTCGCGGGCTGCTGCAGCCCGACGCGGTGCAGGCGCTGGTCGCCGATCACCAGGCGAGCCGCATCGACGGCACCGATGCGCTGCTGGCGCTGATGAATCTCGAGATCTGGTGCCGCGTCTTCCTCGATCGCCAGAGCCAGGAAGCCGTCTCTTCGGAACTGCTCGAGAAAGCCGCGTGAAGATCCTGTTCGTGTGTCACCGCTTGCCGTTTCCGCCCAAGCGCGGCGGCAAGATCCGGCCGTTCAATATCATTCGGCACTTCAGCCAGCAACACCAGGTCACTGTCTGCTCGCTCGCCCGTTCGGCGCAGGAGGAAGAAGAGGGCAAGGGGCTCGCCGAGCACTGCGAACGCGTGTTCGTGGGCCGCGTGTCGAACCCGGCGCAGGCGGCGAGGATGGTCGGCCGTCTGCCGACACCGGTGCCCTCGTCGATGGGGTGGTTCTATTCGCGCACGCTGGCGCGGCAGGTCGACGAACTGCTTCGCAACGAGCGATTCGACCTGATCTTCGTGCATTGCTCGTCGGTTGCGCAGTACGTGGCCGGTGCCACGGATACGCCGCGCATGCTCGACTTCGGCGACATGGATTCGCAGAAGTGGCTCGAGTACTTCCACTACCGGCCGTTTCCGCTGAAGTACGGCTACTGGCTCGAAGGAACGAA
>CALLYQ010000305.1 GCA_937858875.1 uncultured Lautropia sp.
GAATCCACTCATCACCGAGGACGACCGCGCGCGCCTGCTGGCCCACGGCCAGGCCCGCACCGCTGGCGAAGCCATCGACCCGGTGCCCGTGCCCGTACCTGCGCTGGCCGCCGGCGACCCCGTGCATAGTGCGAAGCCCGCCATCGCAGCGACAAAGCGCCGCACGACAGGACGAATCAAGGTGCGATCGGCTGACATGAATCCTTCGTTCCGGTGGCCGCCGACGGAAGCCCCGCGAGCAGCCTGTAGACGATGGGCAGCAGGAACAGCGAGATCAGCAGCGTGGTCAGCATGCCGCCGACCACCACCAGCGCGAACGGCTTCTGCGTCTCGCTGCCCACGCCGGAGGAAATCGCCATCGGCAGCAGCCCCAACATCGCAAGCAGCGACGCCATCAGCACGGGCCGAAACCGCTCGGCGCTGCCTTCGAGCACGGCCTGGTCGAGCGGTACGCCGCTGCTGCGCCGCTCCTGCGCCGCGCTCAGCAGCAGCACCCCGAGCAGCGCGACCTGGCCCAGCAGCGTGATGAAGCCGACGGCCGCGCTGACCGACAGAGGGACGTCGGCCAGCAGCAGCGCGAAGACGCCGCCGGTCAGTGCGAACGGCACCGTGGCCAGGATCGCCAACGCGCTGCGCCCGCTGTTCATCGCAGCATAGAGCAGGCCGAGCACCAGCAGCACGGCCACCGGTACGACGAGCTTGAGCCGTTCGAGCGCGCGCTCCTGGTTCTCGAATTCCCCGCCCCACTCGAAGTAGTGCCCCGACGGCGGCCTGACCCGTTCTTCGACGGTTTCGATGGCCTCGCGCACCGCCGACCCCATGTCGCGGCCTTCGACGTTGAACTTCAGCGCCAGGAAGCGGATGTTGCTTTCCTGACGGGCCTCGACCCGGCGCGAGCGCCGGCGGAGGTGAAGCCGCTGGTCGCGACGGTCAACCAGTTGTTCGACCGCCTGAACGTCGCGGCTGCCGCGCAGCGAGCGTTCGTCTCCGATGCCGCGCACCAATTGCGCACGCCCCTGGCAGCGCTACGTACCGAATCGGAGCTGGCGCTGCTGGAACCGCATTCCGAATCGATGCGACCGGTGCTGCTGAACCTGAAAACCTCCGCCGATCGAGCCGCGCATCTCGCGTCGCAGCTGCTGACGCTCGCGCGCCTGGACCCCGAGGCGCGAGGATCGTCGAAGCCTGTCTCGGTCGACCTGATGGACATCGCCGCCGACGCGGCGCGGGAATGGTCGCCTCGCGCCTTCGACGTCGACGCCGACCTGGGCTTCGAACTGGAACCCGCCACTGCGCGTGGTCGACAGTGGCTGCTGCGCGAAGCGCTGTTCAACCTGATTCACAACTCGCTCGAATACGATTCGCGCCCGGCACGCATCACCGTGCGGACCCGGATCAGCGACGGGGCGCCCGAACTGTCGGTCGAAGACGACGGACCCGGGATTCCGGCGTCCGAGCGAGAGCGCGTGCTGCAGCGTTTCGTTCGCGGGCGCGACGCGCAGGGCAAAGGAAGCGGGCTGGGACTGCCGATCGTCGCGCAGATCGCCGAACTGCACGGTGCGGCGCTGCACCTCGATGTGCCCGACAGCGGCCGCGGCCTGCTGGTCCGGCTCAGGTTTCCGCCCGCCCCCCGCGCAGAGGACAAGCAGCTTCCCGCCTGAACCCAACGCTCGGAAGCCGCTGTGCAGGCGGGAGGCCGCCGTCGTTCATTTCCGGATGGCTTCGATCTGGATCACCAGATGAACCTTGTCGGGGATTCCCATGTCGATCCCCCAGTTCATTCCCCACTGGCTGCGCTCGATCGTCGTCTCGAAGTCGCCGCCGCAGACGTGCACCTTCAGAACCGGCTGGTCGTAGCAGTTGAAGCGATCGCCCTTCAGCGTGACCGGCATCGTCTTGCCGAGCAGCGTCAGTTCGCCTTCGACGCTGGTGACCTTGTCGCCGTCGAGACCGAACTTCTTGCCGACGAAGCGGGCCGTCGGCGCTTTCGCGATATCGAAGAAATCCGGGCTCTTCAGGTGCGCATCGAAGTCCGGCGTGCCCGAGTTGATCGAGCCCATGTCGACCGTGACCTCGGCGTTGCCGGTGCCCGCCTTGCGATCCAGCTCGATGAAACCGTCGACCTTGTCGAAACGACCGCGAAGCGTGGAGGTCTGGAAGTGCACGACTTCGAAAGTCACGAAGGTATGGGTCGGTTCGATTTCGTAGCGGACCGTTTCGGCCTGGACGGCAGAGGCGCTCAGCGCGAGCGCAGCGGCCGAAGCGGCGAGCGAGGACTTGATCAAGGCAGTTGTCATTCAGGGCTCCCTGGAGGATTCGGAGGAGGAAGCGCGGCCCGCGTGAACACGCCGGCCGGGCAGACCCACAATAGACGAGCACCCGGGTTCGGCCAAGCCCGGATCGGCGAATTGATCGTTCCGCAGATGGGACACAAATCGGTATCCTTATGGTACCGTTTTGGTTCGACTCCGGGCAGAGAGATTCGACATGGAAGTGGACATCCTGATCAAGAAGGCCCCAAGACACCTCAAGGAACTCATCGGGCAGGAGGCACGCGGCAATCGACGCTCGTTGAACCAGGAGGCCATCGTGCTCCTCGAGGAAGCTCTGGCGATGCGAGCGAAGGCCAGTCCGAACAGACGCGACGGCTTGAAGACGATTCTCGAACGCTATGCGAGAGCGACGAAGGAGAGGTCGCAAGCGGCCGAGTCCGTCATCGAATACGACGAATACGGCTTGCCCCGATGATCGGCGACACGCGGCTCGACGTAGCGGTTCTCGATACGTCCGCGATCTTCAGCGTGTTCGAGGCGGAATCTTCGGCACCGGCGTTCGTCGAGGGCTTCGATCTTTGCGATCGCTTGCTGATCAGCGCAGGCACGCTCGGCGAACTATCGATCCTCATGACCGGACGAGCCGGACTCGAAGGCACCAAGCTGCTCGATGATTTCCTGCACAACTTCGACGTCGAAGTGGTCGCAGTAGATCTTCACACCATTCGCGGCGAATTCCGGTCGGGCTTCGTCCGGTGGGGTAAGGGGATGCGGTCGGCCGCAGGCTCGAACTTCGGCGACCTGTTCGCCTATGCCCTGGCGCGTACGACCGAAGCAGCGTTGTTCTACCAGGGACTCGACTTCTCGCGAACCGATGTGCCCAACGCCATGCAGATTCTGGGATTCCCTCTGAACGACAAGGGCCAGCCGCGTCTTCCGGGCACCGGCGACCACTGATCGGGTCGCTCCCGCATCAAGCCGCCTTCTTCAGCGCCTCCTCGCGCAGTTCGCGCCGCAGGATCTTGCCGACGTTCGATTTCGGCAGCTCGCTGCGGAACTCGATGGATTTCGGCTTCTTGTAGCCGGTCAGGTTCTCGGCGCAGAACTTCAGCAGTTCGCGCTCGCTGAGCCCGGGATCCTTGAGCACGACGTAGAGCTTGACCGCCTCGCCCGAGACCGGGTCGGGAACGCCGACGGCAGCGGCCTCCAGCACACCGGGATGCATCGCGGCGACAGCCTCGACCTCGTTCGGATACACGTTGAAGCCCGAGACCAGGATCATGTCCTTCTTGCGATCGACGATCGTGACGTAACCGCGCTCGTCGATCACGCCGATGTCGCCCGACTTGAAGTAGCCGTCGGCCGTCATGACTTTCGCGGTCTCGTCGGGCCGGTTCCAGTAGCCGGCCATGACCTGCGGACCGCGGATCGCGATCTCGCCGCGCTGGCCGATCGGCTGCAGATTGTCGTCGTCGTCGAGGATGACGACTTCGGTCGACGGCAGCGGCAGACCGATCGTGCCGCTGTACGCATCGGTGTCGGTGGGATTGCAGGTGACCGACGGCGAGGTTTCGGACAGCCCGTAGCCTTCGCAGATCGGACAGCCGGTGACCTTCAGCCAGCGTTCAGCCACCGATTGCTGGACAGCCATCCCGCCGCCGTTGGACACGCGCAGGCCGGAAAAGTCGAGCCTGGAGAACTCCTCGTTGTGCGCCAGCGCGTTATACAGCGTATTGACCGCCGGAAACAGGTTGATCCGGTACGGCTTGATCTCCTTGATCAGCGCCGGCAGGTCGCGTGGGTTCGGGATCAGGATGTTCAGGCCGCCGGTGCGCATGCCGAGCAGGCAGCAGACGGTCAGCGCAAAGATGTGATAGAGCGGCAGCGCGCAAACGGTGATCAGTTGCTCGGGCGGCGGCGGCTTCGCCGGATTGTGCACGGCCGGCTGCATCCAGGCCTCGGACTGCAGCACGTTGGCGATCACGTTGCGATGAACGAGCGTGGCGCCCTTCGATATGCCGGTCGTGCCCCCGGTGTACTGCAGGAAGGCCGGATCCTCGTGGCCGATCGTGGCCGGCGTGAACTTCGCGTTGCGCCCCTGCGCGAGCGCGTCGCCGAAGCGCACGGCGTTGGCAAGTTCGAATGGTGGCACCATCTTCTTCACGTGCCGCACCACGAAGTTGACGATGCCGCCCTTCGGCGTTCCGAGCAGGTCGCCCACCGACGCGAGCACGACGTGCCGCAGTTCGGTCCGGTCGATGACCTGCTGCAGCGTGTGCGCGAAGTTCTCGAGGATCACGATCGCTTTCGCGCCCGAATCCTTCATCTGGTGCTCGAGTTCGCGCGCCGTGTACAGCGGGTTCACGTTGACGACGACCATGCCGGCCCGCAGCACGGCGGCCAGCGCCACCGGATACTGGAGCACGTTGGGCATCATCAGCGCGACCCGGTCGCCCTTCTTCAAGCCCTGCGACTGCAGCCAGGCCGCCATTGCCTTCGACATCTCGTCGATCTGGCCGAAGCTGATCGACTTGCCGAGGCCGACGTAGGCCTTGCGGTCGCGATACCTGCCGAAAGCCTCCTCGATCAGGTGCACGAGCGACGAGTACTGCTTCCAGTCGATGTCGTGGGGGACGCCCTTCGGATAGCTGCGGAGCCAGAAGCGCTCGATCGTTGTTTCCATCTTCGGTCGTCTCGTTGTTCTGCGGTCGTCTCTCTGTTCCGCCGCCGTCTCGCCGTGCGTTTCGCTGCGGACCCCGCCCGAGTTTACCAACGGGACTGCCCGGGCGCGCGCACCTGCCGTGCTTGTTGTGCCTGTTGTGCTGGCTGCGCCGGCTCCTCGGGCTGCCGTTCGACAGGCGGCGCGCTGGCTGCGATCGGCGTCGGTCCGGCCAGTGCGGCCAGCGTGCGCGAGCGCTCGAGCGCAGGCAGGTCGGACAGCCCGACGGCCGCCTGGTAGAAGCGCGCCAGATCGCCGCCTTCGCGCGCGAGCAGCGATTCGAATGCAGGAACCAGGTCGGTGTAGGTGGCGACCGAAGCCAGGTGAGCGGTCGTCAGCGGCTGCGCGAACCAGCGATCATAGCCGGCGAAGCCGCCCCAGCGCTGACGCAACAGAGCGTAGTCGTCGCGCATCTCGGCAAAGATCCGTTCGCGTCCGGCGAGCTTGTCCTCGTCTGACGAAGGCGAGGCGAACAGCGCGGACAGCGCGCCTCGATGCCGGCGCAGCAGCGCCAGGAAATCGGCACGCCGCTCCGAGCGTGCCTGCCACGCGAGCCGTGCCGACGAATCGCCGGTGACCGCTTCGCGTGCGGCCAGCCAGCGCTCTACGCCGATCCGCTCGACGGCGGTCGCAAAGGACTCGTTGAATGCCGAGTCGCCGCTGACATAAAGCCGCTGGTGCGCCAGTTCGTGGAAGATCAGCCGCGCGACCTCGACCTCATGCTGGGCGACGAAGGTATTGAGCAGCGGATCGGAAAACCAGCCCAGCGTCGAATAGGCCGGGACGCCGCCGACATAGGCTTCGTAGCCTTCTTCACGCATACGCTGCGCAAAGCGCTCCGCGTCGTCGCGATCGAAGAAACCGCGGTAGCTGACGCAGCCGGCGACCGGGAAGCACCACTTGCGCAATTTCAGCGACAGGGCCGGCGCGGCAAACACGTTCCAGACGACATATGGCCGGCCGAGATCGGCATAGCGCGTGTAGCTGTCGTTGTCGGGCAGGCCGAGCTCGCGGCTTGCGAACTCGCGGATCTCGACCGCGCGTATCAGCCGTTCGCGCAGCAGCGGATCGGTGGCAGGGTCGTCGATCAGTTCGGGGATCGGCTGCGCGCGGCGCACGAGCTCGAGCTGGCCGCTCGCAGACTGCCACCAGTACCCGGGTCCGTCTTCCCAGGCCGCGCAGCCGGACAGCGCGCCGCCGATCAGCGCCGCGCACGAAAACGCGATCGCGACCAGGCGCCGTGGGGCTCGCATCAGCGCTCCGCCGGCGCCGGCGCAAGCGGCAGCGGCGCCGCGCGCAGTTCGACCAGGCAGTCGTAGAAGGTCGGCCCACGACCCATGTCGGTCAGCGACTGGCTGGTCACGGCGTTGACGTTGCGCCCGCCCGGCACGAGGCGATGCCACCAGATCCCCCAGGCCACGACGACGCCCGGCCGGGCGCGGTCGTCGACGTTCGCA
>CALLYQ010000306.1 GCA_937858875.1 uncultured Lautropia sp.
AGCTATGAGGCGATCGGCGCGCGCGTGCTTGCCGAGCCGGAAAAAGGCGTCTGGCAGCGGGTCATCGAGACGACACGCCTGTAGGCTCGATCCTTCGATCGCGCGCCTGCAGCGCGGGGCCCCGGTGCCCGATCAAGCCGCCGCACGGCTCCCGCTGCCGCCTCGCCTGAACCCGCTACGTCACCAGCCGCCCGTCGACGATCTGGATCCGCCGCCGGCAGCGCTCGGCCAGCCGCATGTCGTGCGTGACGATCAGGCAGGCGGCGCGCGTCGTGCGGTTGAACTCGAGCAGCAGTTCGAAGACGTCGTCGGCAGTCTTCGTGTCGAGGTTTCCGGTCGGCTCGTCGGCCAGGATCAGCGGCGGCGACAGCGACAGTGCCCGCGCGATCGCCACGCGCTGCTGCATGCCGCCCGACAGTTGTCCAGGCCGCTTGCGTTCGGCGCCGGCCAGTCCGACCCGGCTCAGCAGTTCGGCCGCGGTTCGCGCCGCCTCGGCGTCCGGGATGCCACGATCGATGATGGCCGGCATCATCACGTTCTCGAGCGCCGTGAACTCCGGCAGCAGATGGTGGAACTGGAAGACGAAGCCGATCGTGCGCCCGCGCAGCTCGGTGATCTGCGCTTCGTCGAGCGCGGACACCGGCCGGCCACTGATCGCGATTTCGCCCGAGCTCGGCCGCTCGAGCAGGCCGATCAGGTTCAGCAGCGTGCTCTTGCCCGAACCCGAAGGACCGACCAGCGCGACCAGTTCGCCGGCGTCGATCCGCAGGTCGATGCCGTGCAGCACCTCGGTGACGACCGACGTGCCGATCCCGTAGGACTTGCGCACGCCCGCCAGCTCGACGATCGGCGCGTTCACATCCGGATCGCCTGTACCGGATCCATCTTCGCGGCCCGCCGCGCCGGCAGCGCAGCCGACAGCAGGCCGACGACGATCGCGATCGCGCAGGCGCCGAACATGATCGACGCATCGAGTTCGATCTCGAACAGCGCACTGCCGTCCGCATTGCGGTAGATCCGCGAGAAAAACTCCAGAAGCCCGACCGACAGCGCCACGCCGAGCAGCGAGCCGAGCAAGCCGTAGAGCCCGCCTTGCACGAGGAAGACGGCCATGATCCGCCCCGGGCTCGCGCCCATCGCCCGCAGGATGCCGATCTCGCGCTGCTTCTGAACGACCGAGACGACCAGCACGCTGGCGATGCCGACCGCCACGATGGCCACGACGAATCCGCGAATCAGCCCGTTCGACACGCTCTGGTTGCGCAGCGCCGACAGCATCTGCGCGTTGGTCGTCATCCAGCTTTCGACGCGCAGCCCGGTCTGTCTTTGCAGCCGCTCGGCGATCCGCTCGGCACCGAAGATCTCCGTGACGCTCAGATCGATGTTCGAGACGCCGCCGGCCAGGTCGAGCAGCGACTGGCCGAGCCGCAGCGTGACGAAGACCCAGCGGCGGTTCAGGTCGCGGTTGCCGATGTCGAACAGCCCGACGATCGTGATCAGTTCGTCGCGATTCTCGGGCGTCAGCACACGGATCCGGTCGCCGAGCGTGACACCCAGATCCTTCGCCAGCTCGACGCCGATCACGCCGTTGGTCCCTGAAGTCTCGAAGCGACCGCGAACCATGTATTCGTCCATCTTGACGATCCGGCGGTAGCGCTCGGCCTCGACGCCGACCAGCGCGATCGCGCGGCTGGCCGTGCCGCGGATCGCGAAGCCGGCCCCCGAGACGACCGGCGACACGGCCACGACACCCGGCGTTTCGGCCGCCAGCCGTGCGACCGCCTCCCACTGGTCGACCGAGCGCAGGCGCTGCGCACGCGGCTGGACGATCGCCGCCGTTCCATCTGCCGGCAACGAGCGCTGGGCGAACTCCTCGGGCGGACGAATGACGACGTGCGCCTGGCTGCCCAGCGTGCGGTCGATGATCGCGTCCTGCAGTTGCCCGATCAGGTGCGTCAGGAAGACGATGACCGCAACGCCGCCGGTCACGCCGGCGAGGATCAAAGCCGTCTGCAGCCGGCCTTCGCGCAGGTAGCGCAACGCGATCATCCACTCGAACGGCAGCGGCAGCCTCGGCATCGATGCAGGGCCTGTCGCTCAGTCGTCGATCCGCGGCAGCTCGCGAAGCTTCGCGCCGCCGCGCGACTGCCGCGAGCGCACTGCCTGGCCGTCCCGGGCGCCCGATTCGGGCGTGATCACCCGCTCGCCCTCGACGAGCCCGTCGAGCACCTCGACCGTCCCGACCCCGCGTAGCCCCAGTGCCAGCTCGACGCGACGCGCCCGCCCTTCGCGCATCACGAGCACGGCGCCCTGCCCGGCCGAAGCCGTCGGATCGGCATCGAGCAGCAGCCAGGCGGGCAACAGCAGCGCGTCGTCACGGCGGCCCACGATCATCTCGACCGAGACCGTCATGTCCGGCTTCAGGAACGCGGGCGGCTCGTCGACGACGAGCCAGACTTCGACCGTCGCGCGCTGTGCGTCGATCGACGGCGCCACGTAACTGATCCGGGCCTCGAAAGGGCGCGCAGGAAACGCGTCGGCCACCGCCGATGCGAGCTGGCCTTGCTCGAGCCAGCGCAGGTTGCGCTCGTCGACGCTGGCGATGATCCGCGTGGCGCCGGCCTGCGCCATCGTCAGCAGCACCCGGCCGATCTGCGCGGTGTCGCCGGGCTCGGCCACACGTGTCAGCACGACGCCGTCGGCCGGCGCGCGCAGCACCAAG
>CALLYQ010000307.1 GCA_937858875.1 uncultured Lautropia sp.
GCGAATTTCCGCTCAGGCCGTCGCGCCGCGCGCCTGTGCGATCGCCGACAGCAGCGCGTCGGCTCCCTGCGCGCCGCTGACCGCGACGCGGCCGTCGATCACGAAGAAGGGAACGCCGCTGACGCCGAGCCGGCGCGCTTCGGCATCCGCTTGCGCGGTCCGCTCGAGCAGCGCCGTATCGTCCAGCGCCGCGCGGGCCTGCGCTTCGGGCATCCCGGCTGCCGCAGCCAGGCCGACCAGGCTTTCCGGATCGGTCAGGTCGACGCCTTCGACGAAGTAGCCGCGAAACAGCGATTCGACGATCGCAGCATCGGTACCCGCAGCCGTCGCCGCGCTGGCGATCAGCGCATGAGCACGCAGCGTGTTCGGCTGACGGGCGACCCGCTCGAGCCTCAGTTCGAGCCCGACGCCCTTCGCGGCCGCCCGGACCCGCTCGTAGATGGCGGCCGGATCGCTGCTGCCGAACTTCGCCTTCATGTAGTCGGCGCGCGCCATCCCCGACTCGGCCAGTTCCGGATTGAGCTGGAACGGATGCCAGCGCACCAGCGGCTGCGGCGCCTGCGGATTGTCCTCCTGCCAGCGCCGCAGCGCCGATTCGAGCTGGCGCTTGCCGACGTAGCACCACGGGCAGACGACATCGGAGATCACGTCGATGCGCAGCGCTTCGCCGGCGGGTTCGAGAATCGGGTTCATGGGTCGGTCCAAGACTACTGCGAGACGAGTTCGCCGATCGCCTTCATCGGCTCGTTTTCGACATGGTCGGCGCAGATCTTCAGCACGACGAGGATCGGCACCGCGACGATGATGCCACCGAGCCCCCACATCCAGCCCCAGAACACGATGCTGACGAAGGTGACCACGACGTTCAGCTGCAGTCGCCGCCCGACCAGCAGGGGCTGCAGGAACTGGCCTTCGATCAAGGTCAGCGCGAAATAGCTGAGCGGCACCGCACTGATCGACACCCAGTTGTCCATGCTGATCAGCGCGCCGGCGGTCAGCAGAAGCAGCGAGGCACCGGGCCCGGCATACGGTATGAAGTTCAGCATCCCGACCAGCACGCCCCAGAACACCGCCGACGGCATGCCGAGCGCCGTCAGCACGGCAGCGGTAACCACGGCGAGCCCGAGGTTGATCGTGGCGATCGTCAGGAAGTAGCGCCCGATCTCGATCTGGATCGTGCGCGCGATCCCGACCGCCCGCTTCTTGTCGTCCAGCGTCGGCAGCACGCGGATGAGCTTGCGCAGGAACAGGTCGCCCGAGGCCAGAAGGAAATACAGCAGAACGGCCGTCGAGATCAGGCCGGCCATCAGCGGCTGCGCGTTGCGCAGCACGCTCAGCGAACCGGCGCGCTCGACGACCACCTCGCGCGGCCGGCTGCCGGCAGTCTCGCCGCCGGCGACGTCGGCCATCCGCTCCTGCGCGCCCTGCAGTTCCTTCAGCGGCGCAAGCAATTCGCGAATCCGGCTTTCGAGCTTGCGAAACTCGGTGGACTTCGGGTTCAGCCACTGCTGCGCCGGCGCGGCGAGCTGCGTGACCGCGGCGGCCGCCCCGGCCAGCAGCACCACGACGACCAACAGCGAGCCGAGCCAGCGCGGCATCCAGAAGCGTTCGG
The DNA here is from genome assembly GCA_937858875.1 of uncultured Lautropia sp. Classification (GTDB taxonomy): domain Bacteria; phylum Pseudomonadota; class Gammaproteobacteria; order Burkholderiales; family Burkholderiaceae_E; genus Zeimonas. The sequence goes on from CALLYQ010000307.1 coordinate 1,613, forward strand.
CGAAATCGACGGCCGGCGTCAGCAGCAGCGTCAGCAGCACGGCCAGCACGACCGGCAGGAACAGCTGCTTGCCGAACCACAGCGCAGCGCCGACGGCGACGAGCGCCAGCAGGAACAGGCTGACCCGTATGCCGCGCAGCGGATCCGCGGCGGGAGGCTGTGAGCTCACACGCGATCTCGGCCAGAATGGGGGTTTCATCCTACATGGGATTCCCGCCTGCGGCAGCGCGCCGATGCCCTGGCACCGCCAGCACCGGACGCTCGCGGATACCCCTGCCCGCGAGGCAGCAGCTTGCGCGAGCCGGCGGCGGCTGCGGCAGAATCGCCGGCACGACGGTCGGAAACGAGGAGCCGCGGATGAACACGCCCCGCAACACCCCGCCCGAGCCCGACGGCCGCGCCGAATTCCTGGCGACCGTCGCGTCGCGTTCGCAGCACGGCCTGCGCGGCGACTACTCGAAAATGCGCGACGACTACACGGTCGAGCAGGACTACGCGCTGTACACGCCGCAGCAGCAGGACATCTGGCGGCGCCTGTATCGCCGGCAGCACGAGCTGCTGCCCGGGCGTGCCTGCGCCGCCTTCTCGTCGGCGCTGGATCGGCTCGACTTCGCCGACGCGATACCGCGCTTCGAGCTCGTCAACGAACAGCTGGACGCAGCGACGAACTGGCAGCTCGTGCCGGTGCCCGGGCTGCTGCCCGACGATGTCTTCTTCGGTCACCTGGCGGCAAGGCGCTTCCCGGTGACGGTCTGGATCCGCGATCCCGACGAGTTCGACTACATCGTCGAGCCGGACATCTTTCATGACTTCTTCGGCCATGTACCGATGCTCTTCGATGCGCGGATCGCCGACTATCTGCAGGCCTACGGCCTTGGCGGCCTGAAGGCGAAACGGCTCGACGCACTGAAGTACCTGGCCCGGCTCTACTGGTACACGATCGAGTTCGGCCTGGTCGCCGACCCCGACGGCGTGCGCGCGTACGGCGCCGGGATCCTGTCCTCGCCTGGCGAACTGCGGCACGCCATCGAGGCGAACGAAGCGCAGCGCGAGCGCTTCGACCTGATCCGGGTCATGCAGACCCGCTACCTGATCGACGATTTCCAGAGGGTCTACTTCGTCGTCGATTCCTTCGACCAGTTGTTCGCGGAGACGGCCCCGGATTTCTCGCTGCTGTACCGGGCGCTCGAGCGGCTGCCGGAACTCGATCCGTAGCGAATCAATCGCGCAGCGCAACCCAGGCGGGCGCGTGGTCGCTGGCCTTCTCGCGTCCGCGAACCTCGCGGTCGACGCCCGCCTCCGCCAGCCGGGCGGCGGCTTCCCGGTTCAGCAGCAGGTGGTCGATGCGCAGCCCCGAGTTGCGCTGCCAGCGATTGCGGAAATAGTCCC
>CALLYQ010000308.1 GCA_937858875.1 uncultured Lautropia sp.
TTCTGCGATCTCGCGATTGCTGCCCGCCTCCTGCTTGAAATCGTTCGACGGAAAGCCGAGCACGACGAGCCCTCGGTCGGCATAGCGCGCATACAGGTTCTCGAGCCCCTGGTACTGCTTCGTGAACCCGCAGTAGCTCGCCGTGTTGACGACCAGCACGACCTTGCCGGCGAAGCGGCACAGGTCGAGCTGGGCTTCGTCCTGCAGGCGGGTGAAGCGCCGGTCGAGAAGCGGCGGGCAGCTGTCGGCGCCGGCGACCACCCCGGCCGGCGCCGTGCCGGTCGCTGCGATCGGCGACGGCAGCGCGGTCGATGCAGGCTGCGCGGCCGGGGCGGCCGGTTGCGCGGCCTGGGCGGCCGACAGTGGTGCGGCGAGCACGCAGATCGTTGCGAACAATGCGCCGCCGCGCCAGTGGCGAGAAGCTCTGAGGAAGTGGGTCATCGGAGTCACCTGCTATCGGCTGCCGCGGCCTTTGGCCGGCCCCGGCACCCCGTCGGCCTATACTACGAGCCGACCATTCGCCCGGTCAAACGAGCTTTCGGAGAACGAGGCCATTGATCCAGGGAGCCATGCAGCGGGGCGTGAGCCTGACCATATCGGCGGTCGAGCGCGATACCGGCCTGACCAAGGACACCTTGCGGGTCTGGGAACGACGTTACGGCTTCCCGCAGCCCTGCCGCGACGCTGCCGGCGAACGGCTCTATTCGCGCGACGAAGTCGACAAGCTGCGCGTGCTGCGCCGACTGCTCGATGCCGGCCACCGTCCGGGCAAGATCATTGGGCAGCCGATCGAAGCGCTGCGCGAGCTTTGCGAACCGTACGGGGGCGTCGAAGCGGCACTGGCGACCGACGCCGACCATGCGGGCGCTGAAGCAGACGGCGACGGCGAGCTGCGGCACTACTACGAACTGCTGCGCATGCACGACATCGAAGGACTGCGCTGCGCGCTGTCGCAGCAGGCCTTGCGCCGTGGTGTCGGCCGCTTCGTCATCGAGCAGGCGGCACCGCTGAACCGCCTGATCGGCGAGGCCTGGGCGAGCGGCCAGCTCGAGGTCTTCGAGGAGCACTTGTATACGGAATCGATGCAGGTCGTGCTGCGCAGCGCGATCGCCAGCATCCCGTCGGTGCGCCACGGCCCGCGGGTCCTGCTCACGACGCTGCCCGGCGACCCGCATGGGCTGGGCCTGCTGATGGCCGAGGCGCTGCTCGCACTCGAAGGCTGTCGTTGCATCTCGCTCGGCGTGCAGACGCCGCTGCTCGAGATTGCCCATGCGGCGGCTGCACAGCGCGCCGACATCGTCGCGCTGTCGCTGTCGGGGCTGCCGTATCGCCGAGTCGCTGAGTCACCTGCGCGAGGCCTTGCCGGCCGGACGGAGCTCTGGGCGGGGGGCGGTTGCACGTTGCTGCGGCGCAGGGCGCCCGACGGCGTCCAGGTGCTCGACCGGGTGGCAGCGATCGGTCCGGAACTCGCACGTTGGCGGCGCGGCCGCGCGGCGCCAGAGGTTGCCGACATCTTCGACGAGTCCGACTGACCCGGCACTCGATCGGATCGAGCCGCTTGCACGATCACACGGCGCCGGGGTCGAGTCGCGTCGATCGAGGGCAGCGACTGACTGATCACGCCGATTCGACGAACAGCGTCAGCACGCCGGTGTAGCCGTAGATCCGGTCACCGGCGATCTCGGCGTTCGCGAAGAAACCGACCAGCGGCAGCTTGCCGAGGTTATGCGAGATCAGCTCGAGCTCGGCGCCGGGCGCTCCGAACAGATGAGCGCCACGGGCCACGCAGCTGACATAGTGGGCGCCCAGAATCCGCAGCGATTCGCTTTCGACCTCCTCGCGCAATTCGGTGCAGATGCGGGTCAGGTCGGCACGTGCCGCCGTCTGGTCGCGTGTGCAGAAGACGGCGCGCTCTCCGGGCTCCGGCGTGGCGGCCACGGCAAGCAGGCGGTTGGTCGGGTCGATGCCGATGACGTTGCGCACGCGGAAGTCGCCGAAGCCCATGCCGCGCGGCGTGCTCCCGCCCGGAGCCAGCCCGATCATCAGCCCGCGCGCCAGCCGCTCCGACGGCAGTGCACGGAGGATCTCTTCGCCGTCGCGCGAGCTGCGCGCCTCGGCCGGCACGTCGAGATCGTCGAGCAGCACGTCGAGCGCCGGGCGGCCGTCGAGCGACTGGATGTATTGCGCGCTGCATGCCGAAACGATGTGCTCGCCGGCCAGCGGCGAACAGCCCTGCGTGAGTCGCGACAACGTCCTGGCGCGCGGGCTCAGCGCGACGCCGGACACGCCGCCGGAGATCACGTCGCCGGCCAGTTGCAGCGCAGGTTCGGTCTCTCCGCCAACGACGCCGCCGAACACCTGGCCGGTGGGCACGTGGCGCAACAGGTCGCCGAGCAGTTCGTTGAGGTCCGGCGTGGTCGGGTCGGCGTGCACGATCGCGGCATGCACGCCGCCTTCGGGTGCGACCATGTCCAACCGATTGCGGCCGCTGAAGACGCTGAAGCTGTCTTCGGGCAGATCGCAGACCATCGCGGCCAGGGCCGGCTGCTCGCGGAACTCCGCGTCGACGCCGTAGACGCCGTGTGCGATCGCCCCGACCCAGTCGATGTCCGGCCGGCGGCGAGTGAGTTCTTCACGGACCTCGTCGAGCCGCCCGGCCATCGGATCGGTCGCGTAGACGAAAGCGAGCAGGCGGCTGGACTCCGACACCGATTGGCCGGGTTCGCTGCCCAGCCTCGCGAGCAACAGTTCGACGGCCTGACGCCAATCGGCGTGGCTGGCGCTGGCGTGGCTGAAGCGTCGCACGGCCCCGCGGCCTAACCGGAACGCGTCGAGCGTCGGCGCCCGTCGCTTGCGGTGGATCGAGCCGATGAACCGGCGTCGGGGGAAGCTGCGGACTGCGAACGCGCGGGCGAAGACTTTCCGGCTGAAGGGCGGCCGGTGGGCGATCCTGCGGCAGG
>CALLYQ010000309.1:2500-9653 GCA_937858875.1 uncultured Lautropia sp.
AGCCGCCGGCGCGCAGGACCGGCAAGAAGGTCGCCGTCGTCGGCTCGGGGCCGGCCGGGCTCGCCTGTGCACAGCAGCTCGCGCGCGCCGGCCATGACGTCACGGTCTTCGAGAAGAACGACCGGATCGGCGGGCTGCTGCGCTACGGCATCCCGGATTTCAAGCTCGAGAAGCAGCACATCGACCGGCGCATCGAGCAGATGCAGGCCGAGGGCGTGCAGTTCCGGCCCGGCGTGTTGGTGGGCGACAAGGGCGGCGACGGCGTCACCGACCTGTCGCGCGAGAAGGTCTCGCCCAGCCAGTTGCTCGAGGAGTTCGACGCGATTGCGCTGACCGGCGGCGCCGAGCAGTCGCGCGACCTGCCCGTGCCGGGGCGCCAGCTGCGCGGCGTGCATTTCGCGATGGAGTTCCTGCCGCAGCAGAACCGCGTCGTGGCCGGCGACGAGGTCGGCGGGCAGATCCTCGCCACCGGCAAGGACGTGATCGTGATCGGCGGCGGCGACACCGGCTCCGACTGCGTCGGGACCAGCAACCGGCAGGGCGCGAAATCGGTCACCCAATTCGAGCTGCTGCCGCAGCCGCCGGCCAGCGAGAACAAGGCGCTGACCTGGCCGAACTGGCCGTACAAGCTGCGCAGTTCGTCGTCGCACGAGGAAGGCTGCGAACGCGACTGGGCGGTGGCCACGAAAGCCTTCGTCGACGACGGCAAGGGCAACGTCAGGGGCCTGCTCGCCGTGCGCGTCGACTGGACGAAGGACGAAGCGACCGGGCAGATGAAGATGAGCGAAGTGCCCGACAGCGAATTCGAGCTGCCCGCCGGGCTCGTGCTGTTCGCGATGGGCTTCGTGTCGCCGGTCGAGCAGGTGCTCGTCGATTTCGGCGTCGAGACCGACGGGCGTGGCAATGCGAAGGCCACGACCGATGGCCCGGGCTGCTACGCGACCAGCGTGGCGAAGGTGTTTGCCGCCGGCGACATGCGCCGCGGCCAGTCGCTGGTCGTCTGGGCGATCCGCGAAGGACGGCAGTGCGCGCGTGCGATCGACGAGTTCCTGATGGGGGAGTCGATGCTGCCGCGTTGAGCGACGCACGCACTTCGCGTCGTCCGCAGTGCATTTCGCGCCGCGTCGGCGCGTTTCGTCGCGAAGCCCGGCGCTCCCGGGTACCGGCGATCGACAATCTGCTCATCGAAACATCCATCAAGGAGAACGCGATGAGCCCGGTCGCCATCGTTCATGCGGCAGCCGCCAGTACCGCGCTGGTGCTCGGAGCCTGGCAGCTGCTCGCCGCCAGGCGCGGCTCGCGCCACCGGATCGTCGGTTACCTGTGGGCCGCCGCGATGGCCGTGACGGCGCTCAGTTCGTTCGCACTTCGCAGCGACATCGGGCTGGACCGGCTGGCCGGCTTCAGTCCGATCCACGGGCTTTCGCTGTTCACGCTGCTGTCGCTGGCGATGGCGGTGCGCCACGCGATTCGCCGAAACTTCAACGCGCACCGCCGCTGGATCCACGGCGCCTACGTCGGCCTGCTTGCAGCCGGCGTCTTCGCGGTCGCGGTGCCCGGACGCGACCTGAACCAGTTGCTGTTCGCCGGCCTGCCGGACACGATCGCCGTGGGCCTGCATGCGCCGTTTTGACGCGAGGAGAAGGCCCATGTCCGCGAGGAAGATGCCCATGTCCGTGAGGAGGGTGGCATGTCGTGCGTAGCTCAGCTCGGCGGCCTTCGCTGCCGTCTGCCCGGCGGCGCCGATCGCGCGCTCGCCCCGAGCGTTCACGCCTGGGCCTGGGTGCTCGGCAGCGTGCTGCTGGCATCGATCGGCCTGCCATCGGGGCACGCCGACGGCGCGGCGTTCATCGTGCTCGGCTGGGGGGCCGGTGTCGCGATGTACGGCGTCACGGTGGTTCTCGGACGAGTGGAACGCCTGCATCGGCAACTGCTCGACCGCGAGTCGATGGCGTGCGGCCGGCCCGGTCGATGAAGGCCGGCGTTGGGGCGTGGCGGTGAACGCGGGCAAGGGACGCACACGCGGGCTCGCCGGGCGTATGTTCGACTCGCTGGCGGGCGCCTGGAGACCCGGCCCGGCCGGGCGATGGTGGACGCCCTGGGCATGGACGCTGGCCGTGAACACGCTGATCGCGGCGATTCTCGTCGTTGCCGCGCCGATGTCCGATGGCTTCGCGACCTACCTGCTGATCAGCCAGTCGATCGGCCTGACGATCCACGCGCTGTTCTCGGCGATCGGCCATGGCCTGCGATTCGACATGTTCGAGGTCTCGCTGCCGGTCCGGCTCGCCTATGTCGCCTCGGTCGCGCTGGCCGGCAGCTGGCTCGGCTACGCCGCCGCGTGGGCGCTGATGCTCGGCGACTGGCCGAGCCTGGTCGAGCACATGACGCGGGCTTCGCGCTGGCTGGTCGCGATGCCGATTGCCTGGGCCTTCGTCACGATCGCCTTGCTTGCGCTCGTCAGCCGGATGCGTGGCCGGCAACTGGCCGTCGAACGCGAACGTGGCGCGCGTGCGGCGGCCGAGCACGAGGCGATCGCGGCACGGCTGCAACTGCTCAGCGCGCAGATCGAACCGCACTTCCTCTATAACACGCTGGCGGGCATCGCGGCGCAGATTCCGGCCGAGGCCGAGAGCGCACGTCGACTCCTCGAGGCGCTGACCGGCTACCTGCGCGCGTCGTCGCGCAATATGGCCCGCCCCCTGGTGTCGCTGGCCGACGAACTCGATTCGGTGCGCGGCTACCTCGACGTGATGCAGCTGCGGCTCGGCGAACGCCTGCGCGTGCGCTACCGGGTGCCCGTAGACGCGGTAGCGCTGAAGCTGCCGCCCGCGTCGCTGTTGACGCTGGTCGAGAACGCGATCAAGCACGGCATCGAACCGAGCCGCGGCGGCGGCGAGATCGCCATCTCGGCCTTGCGCTCGGACAGCGCCTGGGTGCTCGAGGTGTCGGATTCGGGGGCGGGCTTCGGCGAGGCCAAGGCGGTGGCGGTCGGCGGCACCGGGCTGGCCAACCTCGGCGAGCGGCTGCGCCTCGCGCTCGGTGCCGGCGCCCGGCTCACGCTCGAGGAGCGCGGCGGGGGCGGCGCGGTCGCGCGGATGCTGCTGCCGGCCGAGACGGGCGAGGCCGCTCCGGCGCCGATGGCGACGACACGGGGCACTGTGCCGGGCTGCGGCCACGACCCCGATCGAGCGCGTGAGGTGAGAACGAGATGATCGAAAGGCGTCGAGTCAGCGCGCTGATCGCCGAAGACGAGCCGGTGCTCGCGGCGACGCTCGAGCGGATGCTGCGCGCAGCATGGCCGCAACTCGAGATCCTTGCCACCGTCCACGACGGCGACGCGGCGCTGCGCGCGATCGCCGACAGGCGCCCCGACATCGCCTTCCTCGATATCCGGATGCCGGCGCTCAGCGGACTCGAGGTGGCGATGCGCCTGCACGATCGCGACGAACCGCCGCCGGCGCTGGTCTTCGTGACCGCCTACGACCAGTACGCGGTCGACGCCTTCGACGCCGCGGCCGTCGACTACCTGCTGAAGCCGGTCGGCGCCGACCGGCTCGCCAACTGCGTAGCGCGGCTGCGGCGCCGCTTCGGCACCGATGCCGACGCGGCGCCGGCCGGGCCCGGGGCCGGCGGCGATGCCGAGCTGCGAGCCTTGATCGCGCAACTGCAGCAACGCCTCGGCCCGGCCGGCGACGACCGTCCGCGCCTGCGCTTCCTGCGGGCCAGCCTCGGCGACGTCATCCGGCAGATTCCCATCGACGAAGTGCTCTATTTCGAGGCGCGGGACAAGTACGTCGCCGTCGCGACGCGCGACGCGACGGCGCTGGTCCGGCTGTCGTTGTCCGAGCTGCTCGACGGCCTCGATCCGGAGCAGTTCGCACAGATCCACCGCTCGACCCTCGTGCGGCTCGACGCGATCGACACGATCCGCCGCGACTTCGCCGGCCGCAGCTGGGTGCATCTTCGCGAGGAGCTCGCCGGGCGGGAGATCCGGCTTGCCGTCAGCAGGCACTACGCGGCGCGCTTTCGCGGGATGTAGGGCCATCGTCGCCAGTGCCGCCGTCCCGCCCGCTGGCGGTTCCGCTTCCACGGATTCGTACGACCATCGGCCCGCTGATTGGCGACAATGCGTGCTGGCGCAACGCATGCGCGCTCGCGTACCAGCCGCCGCGTGCTGCGCGTTCCCCGCCGCACAGGCACCTGCATCCGCCATTCTCCGGAGGCCGAACACCGATGACCGCGATCCACGAACTGAGCGCCGCCGAACTGTCCTCGGCCTATGCCCATGGCGAGTTGTCGCCGGTGGCGGTCACCAGCGCCGTTCTCGACCGGATCTCGCGCTGGGAGCCGCATGTCAACGCGATGTACCTGGTGCACGGACAGGCCGCGCTCGACGCGGCGGTGCAGTCCGAGGCGCGCTGGCGCAGCGGCAGCCCGTTGTCGCCGATCGATGGTGTGCCGGTCACGATCAAGGAAAACGTCTACACGAAGGGCGATCCGGCGCCGCTGGGCACGGCGGCGACCGACCGCGCACCCAGGCGACACGATGCGCCGCCGTCGGCGCGAATGCGCGAGGCCGGCTGCGTGATCCTGGGCAAGACGACGATGCCGGACTTCGGCATGTTGTCGTCGGGCCGTTCGTCGATCCACGGCACGACCCGCAATCCCTGGCAGCTCGACCGCAATACGGCCGGTTCGTCGTCGGGCGCCGGCGCGGCCGCGGCCGCCGGCTACGGGCCGCTGCACATCGGCAGCGACATCGGCGGCTCGGTGCGGCTGCCGGCGGCGCTGTGCGGTCTGTTCGGGCTCAAGCCGAGCCTGGGGCGGATCCCGATCGACCCGCCGTACCTGGGCCGGGTCGCCGGCCCGATGACGCGCAGCGTCACCGATGCCGCGCTGATGATGAACGAGCTGAGCAAGCCGGACCCGCGCGACTTCATGAGCCTGCCTTACGAACCGGTCGACTATGCCGCGAACCTCGACGGCATGTCGCCGCGCGGACTTCGGATCGGCCTGCTCACCGACATGAAGGCCGGCCTGCCGGTGCACCCCGAGGTGCTGGCCGCCGTGCAGGAGGCCGCGCGTGCGCTGGAGGCGGCCGGTGCGATCGTCGAGCCGATGGCGCCCTTCGTCACGCCGCAGATGCTCGACGGCATGAACGCCTTCTTCGAGGCGCGCTCGTACAACGACGTCGCGGCGATGGACGACGAGACGCGCGGCAGGGTGCTGCCCTTCATCGTGGAATGGTGCACCTGGCGCGCGAAGGATTTCAGTGGGGCCGACGTGATGCGAGCCTGGGCGCAGGTCATGGCGATGCGCGAAGCCGCCGTTCGTGCGAGCCTGCCGTTCGACTACGTGCTGTCGCCGACGACGCCGGTCCCGCCCTGGGGTGCCGAGCAGCACAGCCACGCCGACGATCCGCTCGACTCGCTGTCGCACATCGCGTTCACTGTCGCCTGGAACATGAGCGAGCAGCCGGCTGCGTCGATCAACTGGCGCTTCGCGACCGACGGCCTGCCGCTGGGCGTGCAGATCGCCGGCCAGCGCTTCGACGACCTCGGGGTGTTGCGCCTGTCGCGCACGCTCGAGCAGATGCGCGGCGAGCAGCGGAGCTGGCCGGAACCCCCGGCGGAGTGAATCCCTGGCCTGCCAGACCGCTATTCGATCAATCCGCGTCCCGGCACTTGTACATCCCCATCCCCTTGAAGCTCATCACCGTGTCGCCGTCCTGGTTCAGCGCCTCCTGGCGCACGTGAATCACGCCGCGGTCGGGCTTGCTCGTCGAGCGGCGCTTGTCGAGGATCGTGACGCGCATGCGCAGCCGGTCGCCCGGGCGCACCGGCCGGTGCCAGCGGACTTCGTCGATGCCCGGCGAACCCATGCTCGAGACCGGCGAGATGAAATGGTCGGCCAGCATCCGCATCATTACGCTGCCGGTCATCCAGCCGCTGGAGATCAGCCCGCCGTAGATCGACTTCGCCGCGGCTTCCGGGTCGATGTGAAACGGCTGCGGATCGTAGCGCTTCGCGAATTCGACCACCTCTTGCTCGGTGATCGGGTAGTCGCCGAACTCGATCGTTTCGCCGACGATGTAGTCTTCGAAATAGCGCTCCTTGTACGGGACTGCCATGCCTATGCTCCGCTCGTTGTCGAATCTGCAATAGTCTCATCGACATGTCCGACCTCGAATATCTGCGCAGCCGAATCCGGACCGTGCCCGACTGGCCCGAGCCGGGCGTGCTGTTCCGCGACATCACGCCGCTGTTGCAGGAGCCGCGCGCGCTGCGGATGCTGGTCGACCATTTCGTGCACCGCTATCTCGGCATGGACATCGACATCGTCGCCGGCATCGACGCGCGCGGATTCATCGTCGGCGCAATCCTCGCCTACGAGCTGAACGTCGGTTTCGTGCCGGTGCGCAAGCTGGGCAAGTTGCCGTTCGATACGGTCTCCGAAACCTATGAGCTCGAGTACGGCAGCAGCGCCGTCGAACTGCACGCCGATGCCTGCCGCCCCGGTGACCGCGTGCTGCTGATCGACGACCTGATCGCCACGGGCGGCACGATGCTGGCAGCACGCCGGCTGCTCGAACGGCTCGGCGCGATCGTCGTCGAGGGCGCTGCGATCGTCGATCTGCCCGATCTCGGCGGTTCGCGCCGGATCGCCGAGGCGGGCCTGCCGGTGTACTGCGTGCTCGGCTTCGGGACGGGCTGAGGGGCTTGCGATGAGCCGAACGAGCCATGCCGGTGTCGACCCGGCGCCGGCAATCGCCGACACGCTGCGGATCGACAAGTGGCTGTGGGCTGCCCGCTTCTTTCGCAGTCGCAGCCTGGCCCAGACGGCGGTCGAGAACGGCCGCGTGCTGCTGAGCGGGCAGCGCGTGAAGCTGTCGCGCCAGTTGCGTGCCGGCGACCTGCTGACGATCCGCATCGGCGACGACGAACGCACGGTGATCGTGCGCGGCATCGACGATCGCCGCGGCCCGGCGCCGCAGGCGCAGCTGCTGTACGAGGAAACCGCCGAGTCGATCGAGCGCCGCGAGGCGCGACGTCAACAGCGACGCGTGTTCGTCGAGCCGGGAGAGTCGATCGAAGGCGGTCGTCCGACCAAGCGCGACCGGCGCCAGCTTGCGCAGTTCCGGATCGGCGAC
>CALLYQ010000310.1 GCA_937858875.1 uncultured Lautropia sp.
TCGAACGGCTTGCCGTAGATAGCGGAGAACTCCTGCTGCAATTGCGCCTCGTCGTCCGGCGGCGCCGGATAAAGCGCTAACGCATGCGCATCGAGATAGGTCTCGATATCGGACGCCGGCAGGCCGCGGCGGCGCGCAACATCGGCGACGCGCTGGCGGGCCTCCCATCCAGATCCGAGAACACCGCTTCCACCCGGAGCATTCGATGACCAAAACCTTCAGCAGAACCAGTCCCGGCCAGCCGGGACCCGGCAATCCGCCGACGCGACGCCGCTGGCTGGCAGCCGATGCCGCGCTGGTCGCGGCTGCATTGCTGCCCGCGACGGCCCGCGCGCAATCGGACTGGCCGCGGCGTCCGATCCGGCTCGTCGTGCCGTTTCCGCCCGGCGGCAGCAGCGATACGCTCGGGCGCGTGTTCGCCGAGCGTTTGCGCGCCGAGCTCGATGCCACCGTCGTCGTCGAGAACCGGCCCGGCGGCACGACGCAAGTCGGCACCGAGATCGTCTCGCGCGCCGACCCCGACGGCTACACGCTGCTGCAAGGCTCGGCGACCGCCTTTGCGGTCCTGCCGAACCTGCGCAGGGTGCCGTATGACCCTGCGAACGGATTCGAGGCTGTCGGCGGCGTCGCCGAGTACGTGGCGATCGTCACCGTGCGCAAGGAACTCGGTATCGCGACGCTGGCCGAGCTGATCGAGCTGGCCCATCGCGAGCCCGGCAAACTGACCTACGGATCCGCCGGCCTCGCATCGGTCGGGCATCTGTCCGGCGAGATCCTCAAACGCGAAGCCCGGATCGACATGCTGCACGTGCCGTTCCGGGGTTCGGGCGAGCTGGTTCCCGCGCTGATCGGCGGACAGATCGATCTGTTCATCGACGGCGTCGGCCTCGGCGCCGCGACGTCGGGCCGAGCGGTGCCGCTGGCCGCTTTCTCGGAGTTCAGGCATCCGGCCCTGCCCGAGCTGCCTTCGCTGGCCGAGGCGGGCGTCGAAACCGAGCTGCCGACCGGCGGCTGGGGGGTCATGGTGCCCAAGGGCACGCCGCCGGAGATCGTGGGCCGCCTGAGCGAAGCGGCCGAAAAGGTCGCCCGCGATCCCGGCACCGCCGAGGAACTGCTGCGCGCCGGAATCGTCGCGCGCTGGATACCGCCCGAGGTCTATCGGAAGCGTCTCGAGGATGCGCGGGCCTTCTACGCCGAATTCCTGCCGTCGATCGGACTGACGAGGACGGAATGACGCAAGCCGAAGCACAGATCCTGACGCGCGAAGCGCCCGCGTTGCCGCTCGAAGCCCGTGCGCTGCCGCTCGCCGGCGTGCGCGTCGTCGAGTTCTGCCAGGTCGCTGCGGGGCCGTTCTGCGGCATGCTGCTTGCCGACTTCGGTGCCGAGGTCGTCAAGATCGAGCCCCGCGAGGGCGACAGCTTGCGGCAGTGGCCGCCGATCCGCGCCGGCTTCTCGGAGAACTTCGCATCGCTGAACCGCGGCAAGCGCTCGATCGCGCTCGACCTGAAGAACCCCGACGAGCTCGAGCTCGCGCGCTCGCTGGTGCTCGAAGCCGACGTGCTGGTCGAGAACAACCGCCCCGGCGTCATGCAGCGGCTGGGGCTGGGCTGGGACTGGTTCGGCGCGCGCAAGCCGTCGCTGGTCTATTGCTCGATCTCCGCCTACGGACAGACGGGGCCGCGCGCCAGCGAAGGCGGTTTCGACCTGACGATGCAGGCGGCCGCCGGCGTGATGAGCGTGACCGGCGAGGCCGACGGGGCGCCGGTCAAATGCGGTGTTCCGGTCTCGGATTTCACGGCCGGCCTGTACGGGGCATTCTCGATCGCCTCGCTCGTTGCGCGGGTGCGCGCCGGTGGGCCGGGCGGGCAGATCGACGTGCCGATGTTCGCGACGACGCTCGCGATCGCCGCACTGCAGACCAGCGAGTATTTCGGTACCGGCAACGACCCTCGCAAGCTCGGCTCGGCGCATCCGGGCAACGCGCCGTACCAGGCTTATCGCGCCCGCGACCGCTGGTTCGCGATCGCCGCCGGAAACAACCGCTTGTGGCAGGCGGTCTGCGAGGTCGTGGGTACGCCGGAGCTGCTGAACGACGAGCGCTTCACGAATCCGACCTTGCGCGCGGCCAACCAGCTCGCGCTCAAGGACTTGCTCGATCCGCATTTCGTGCGGCGCGATGCCGTCGACTGGCTGGCCGATTTCGCGCGCGCCGGCGTGCCCTGCGCGCCGATCAACGGCTATGCCGAGGCGCTTGCCGATCCGCAGACCGAACACCTGCAACTGGTGCGTCCGATGACGATGCCCGGCGGGACCGATTCGCGCACCGTGGTCTGCCCGGTACGGCTCGATGGGCAGCCGCTGCCGGTCGACACGCGCTCGCCGGCGCTCGGCGAACACGAGTCCGAACTGCGCGCGCGCGTCCGGCAGGCCGCCGCGCCGGACGATTCGATCGCCCCGCTGCGCGAGTTCGTCGTTGCGATGACGAAGCTGGTCGAGCGCACTGACGAGGAATCGACGCTGATCGCCGAAGGGCGCGAATTGCTCGCAAGGCTCGTCGCGCGCGACGACTGGCTGCCGGCGGCTTGCGCGCGGCCCGATCCGCGGCACTACCGGCAGTACCTGCTTCACGCGGACCCGCTCGAACGCTTCTCGGTCGTCAGCTTCGTCTGGGGGCCGGGCCAGCAGACCCCGATCCACGACCATACCGTCTGGGGCCTGGTCGGCATGCTGCGCGGCGCCGAGCTGGCTCAGCGCTGGCGGCGCGAGCCTGACGGCAGCCTCGTGCCCGACGGCGAGAAGCAGCTGATGCAAGCCGGCCAGGTCGATGCGGTTTCGCCGAGCCTGGGCGACATCCACGTGGTTTCGAACGCCCTCTCCGACCGGCCGTCGATCAGTATCCATGTCTACGGTGCGAACATCGGCGCCACGCGCCGGCATTCGTACGATCGACAGTCGGGGCAGGCGAGGGAGTTCGTGTCCGGCTATTCGTCGGTGACCGTCCCGAACCTCTGGGATCGGTCGGCCTCGGTGCGTTCCTCGAGCGCGAACTCCGGCGGCGTGGATCGATGACGGCGTCCGCGACGAAAAGTTCGGTCGAGCCGACACGCTCTGCAGCCGTCGAGCGCGTCTCGGATGCGGTCGCGGCCCTGGTGCTCGACTGCCCCGAGCGCGGCAACGCCTTGTCCGCCGAGCTGGTCGGGGCGCTTGTTGCCGGACTCGAACGCGTGTTGTCGGACCCGAGCGTCGACACGCTGGTGGTGTGTGCGAGCGGCCGGCACTTCTGCACCGGATTCGACCTGTCGGAGCTCGACGCCGAGACCGACGCGAGCCTGCTCGCGCGCTTCGTGCGGATCGAGACGCTGCTCGACGCGCTCTGGCGGGCTCCGGTGCGCACGCTTGCGATCGGCCAGGGGCGGATCATCGGGGCCGGAGCCGACCTGTTCGCCGCCTGCGATGTCCGGTGGCTGGTGCCTGGTGCGAGCCTGCGCTTTCCCGGCGCGGGCTTCGGCCTCGTGCTCGGG
>CALLYQ010000311.1 GCA_937858875.1 uncultured Lautropia sp.
ACGGACCTTCGGCTCGCAGGGCCCCGAAGTCCTCGCCGTGCCGATCGGCATCGCGCAGGGCGGAGAGATCGGCATGCTCTATCTCGTGCATGTCGCCGACGGGCGCTACAGCGAGGAAGACCGCGCGTTGGTGCGCCAGCTCACGCTGCTTGCGGCGGCAGCGATCCGCAATGCCCAGCTGGCCGAAGAGGAGCGCAGGGCGAGGCTCGAGGCCGAGGCAGCCAGCGTCACGAAAGACGAGTTTCTGGCGATCGTTTCGCATGAGCTTCGCACCCCATTGCACGCAATCCTCGGCTGGCTCGGCGTCATCGAGCGGCGGCGTGGCGACAGCGCCGACGGCGGCGACAAGCTCGCTCAGGCGCTGGCGGTTATTCGCCGCAACGCCGAGGCGCTGATCGACGACCTGCTGGACCTCTCGCGAATAGAGCAGGGCAAGCTGCAGTTCGACCGCGAAGCGGTCGAACTGGCGCAGGTCGTGGCCGCTGCCGTGGAGTCGCACCGGCTGCTCGCCGTCGAGCGAGGGGTCGAATTGCTGTCGTTGGTGGAAGCCAGCGGGATCGTGCTCGGCGACGATCTGCGGCTGCAGCAGGTGGCGAGCAACCTGCTCGGCAACGCGTTGAAGTTCACGCCGGCCGGTGGCCGCGTCTCGGTACGGCTGCGTCGCGAGCGCGGCGAGTTCGTGCTCGAGGTTGCCGACACCGGGCAGGGCATCGCACCGGACATGCTCGAGCACATCTTCGACCGCTTCCGGCAGGTCGACACTTCGAGCAAGCGCCGCCAGGGCGGGCTCGGACTGGGGCTGGCGCTGGTGCGTCACATCGTCGAGATGCATGGCGGCAGCGTGCGCGCGTTCAGCGAAGGCGAAGGGCGGGGATCGACCTTCGTGGCGACGTTCCCGGTCATGGCTGCATCGCCGGATCACGGTTTCGACCTCGTCGGGCCTGCCCCGGTCGGCGACACGGCTGCGATAGCGAGCGACGCCGGCACGGGGGCGCCGGCCGCGGGGATGCAGACCACGGAGAGCTCGACCACCGGGACTGCGGCGGATCTCCCGGCATCGGCGACATCCACGATCGCAAGCGCCGGCAACGAGACGCTCCACGGCACGGAGGCGGCCGTCAGCCTGTCCGAACGGCAGGCGCTTGCCGCCGGACCTGCCGGACAGTCAGCGGTCAACGACGATCACGCGTCGGCGGCCAGGCATCGTCCGCCCGTCGAGGTGTCAGCGCCGCCCGGCGGGCAGCCGATGCACTCACAGGTGATGATCATCGACGACATCGCCGATGCGCGCGTGGCATTGGGCGATCTGCTCGACGCGCACGGGTACGGTGCGATCGACCGGCCTTCGGCCGATGCGGCGCTGCAATGGCTCGAAGAGCAGCCTCGCGCCGCATGGCCTATCGGCGTGCTCTGCGACATCGAGATGCCGGATCGCGATGGCTTCGAGTTCATCGTCGCATTGCGCGAACTCGAAGCCCGTCTGAAGCACGAGCCTCCGCTGCCGGTCGTCGCTCTGACCGCCTACGGAGGCATCGAGCGCCGGATCCGGGCACGCGAGCATGGCTTCATGGCCTATCTGCTCAAGCCCGTGCGCTCGGATCGGCTGCTGCGCCTACTGGAAAGCCTGCTTCACTGAGTCCGAGTCCTCAGGGGCGCACGACGATATCGTTCTTGACCGATACGACGCCTTTGGTCTTGCGCGCGATTTCGGCCGCACGATCCTTCTCGGCTTGCGACTTCGCAAAGCCGCTCAACTGGACGGTGCCTTTCATCGTCTCGACGTTGATCGAGGTGGCCGCGACCTTGTCGTCAGCGGCGAATGCGCTCTTGACGCTGGTCGTGATGCCGGCGTCGTCAGCATAGGAACTCGCCGATTGCTGGCCCCGCATCACCGAGCAGCCGCTCGCGGTCGCGATGGCGAGGGAAATGATTGCCAGCTTCATCTTGTTCGACATTCTCTTGTTCTCCTGTCTGATGGCGCTGCGATGTCGTGCGCCGGACTCCGCAAATCCGCGGCCGCATCGCCACGGCAAATCGAATGCCTGGGTTTCAGTCTGCCCGCCGTGCCCCGCAGTGAGGCGGCAGCAACAATGGGAAAACCACCGGGCATGGCGATTGCGCATCCCAGCGGGCCGTGAGCGAGCTCGCGGATCAAGCCGATCAACGACAGGAGAAACACGAATGAACTGGGACCGCATCGAAGGCAACTGGAAACAGATCAAGGGCAAGGCCAAGGAGGCCTGGGGCAACCTGACCGACGACGACCTCGACAGGATCGCCGGCAAACGCGATCAACTGGTCGGGCGCATCCAGGAGTCGTATGGCATTGGTCGCGACGAGGCCGAACGCCAGGTCAAGGACTGGGAAACCCGCGTCGGTGACGACACCGACCGCCCGCTCTGACGCGACCGGAGGCATCGCCATGCTGTATTACGCCGTGGTGTTTTTCGTCATCGCGCTGGTCGCGGCGCTGTTCGGTTTCGGTGGCATTGCCTCCGGAGCGGCCAGCATCGCGCAGGTGCTGTTCTTCCTGTTCATCGTCATCGCGATCATCAGTCTCGTCATGGGCCTGGTGCGCAGGAAGTGATTCGAGACAAAGGAGGTCCATCATGAAAAGCAATCTCAGGATGGCCGCGCTGGTGATCGCCGCTTCGGCGGGGCTCGCCGCTGGCGGCTGCTCGACCTGGGACAACATGTCCCGTGCCGACAAGGGCACGGTGGGTGGCGCAGTGGTCGGGGGCGCCGTTGGTAATGCCGCGGGCGGCGGCGTGCTCGGTACGGTCGGCGGTGCGGCGGTCGGCGGAGTCGTAGGCCGCGAGGTCGCAAAATGACACGCCCGCCCAGCGCCGACGTGATCCGTAACTCCGCCGGCACGAGCCGGACGCTGCGTCTTGCAGCGGTCGCGCTGATGGCCGGGGCGGCGCTGTCGCTCACGGCCGGTTGCGAGCGTGACGCTCCCGTAGAGCCGCCGGCGCCGCGGACGGCACCTGCCGCTGCAGCCGACGC
>CALLYQ010000312.1 GCA_937858875.1 uncultured Lautropia sp.
GGAACTCCTCGATGTCGATGTGCCAGGTTTCGAGGTAGGCGCAGACGGCGCCCTTTCGCTTGCCGCCGTTGTGTGCCAGCGCGCCGGTGGTCATGTAAGAGCGCACGCCGTCGACCTTGAGGTCGCAGACGAAGGGCACCGGATCGATCGACGTCACCGAGCGTACGCGCGAGAACAGGTGCTTGCCCAAGCGCAGCCAGTTGCGCTTCACGAGCGGCCGCGCACCGACGAGCGCCGCGATCTCGGGTACGGCGGGAATGCGCAGATCCCAGGCGCGCGTGATGCCGTCGAAACGGACACGGCTGCCGTCCGAGCGAATCGCCTGATGCACGTTCGAACGCTCGCGCAGCATACCTGCAACAGGCACGCCAAGGCGCAGCAACTGATAGCGCAAGCCCTCGACGAGCGCTCGGGACGTATTGGTGAAGGTGATCTCCGTGCCACGCGACACGTTGCCGTCGGTCTCGATCAGGCCCTGCACCAACCGCAGCGCCTGGGGCAGCGGCAGATGGGCGAAGCGCGCGGCGATCGCCTTGCTGCCGTCGGCCGAGTAGAGATCCTCGCGGGCGAACGGCATCGACGCGCCCATCGAGCCGGCAATGCGGCCGGTGGTGGCGTCGCGGCGCACGCCCAGGCCGGCCGACCAGTGGACCTGGCAATAGCTGTCGCCTCGGCCCGTTTCCCAGTAATGGATGCCACGCCGCTGGAGGTAGCTGCGCACGAATCGGAGGTGCTCGTCACGCGTCGGATGCCCGGAGACGCCGAACTGCTGTCCCTCCTTCGACAGATGGCCGTCACCGAGCAGGATGCCGTACATGCGGGCGTCGTCGGCGTCGAAACCCTCGACCGGCACGACCTCCTGCGGGATGACTTGCGCGACGTAGTCGCCGCGAGCAAGCGTGCCCGCATCCACCCATGCAGGAGCGACCTTGCCGCGCTCGAGCCAGCGCAGCGTACGCTCGATGCTCTGTTCCATCGGCACCTCGCGAATCGCCCAGACTGGATGGCCGGCGGTCACGCGAAGCGGTTCGAGCGCGTGTTTCACCCGCAGCTCGACCATCGGTTCGGTCTGGTTGTAGACCATCCGTTCGGTGACTTCCCGATACTCGCCGTCAATGCCGAGCACCAGATCGCCGGGCGCGACGTCGCGGATCGGGCGCACACCGGCTTGCGTATAGATGCCGGTATCGGGAGCGAAGCACTGGTTCACGGCCACCGCCGTGTCGTTGACGACCTTCAGGAAAGGCACGACACCCTGGCTCTTGCCGTTGGTGCCGCGGATGTGCGCACCGAGCGCGCGCACCGGCGTCCAGTCGTTGCCGAGGCCGCCGGCGAACTTGGCCAGCAGCGCGTTTTCCTTGATCGCCTCGTAGATGCCGTCGAGGTCGTCGGAGACGGTCGTCAGGTAGCACGAGGACAGCTGCGAGCGTCGCGTACCCGAGTTGAACAGCGTCGGCGTCGAACTCATGAAATCGAAGGTCGACAACAACTCGTAGAACTCGATCGCGCGCGCTTCGCGGTCGATCTCGTTCAGCGCAAGCCCCATCGCGACGCGCATGAAGAAGGCCTGCGGCAGCTCGATGCGCTGCTCGTCGACGTGCAGGAAGTAGCGGTCGTACAGCGTCTGCAGGCCCAGGTAGTCGAACTGCAGGTCGCGCTGCGCATCGAGCGCGGCAGCGAGCCGCCCGAGGTCGAACTGCAGCAGGCGCTCGTCGAGCAGGCCGGCATCGACGCCGCGGCGCACGAAGCCCGGGAAATACTCGGCATAGCGTTCGGCCATCGCCTGCTGCGGCACTTCTTCGCCGAGTACCTCGCGCCGCACCGTGTGCAGCAGCAGCCGCGCAGTGACCTGACTGTAGGCCGGCTCCTTTTCGATCAGCGCGCGTGCCGACAGGATTGCCGACTTGTGCACCTCTTCGATCGGCACGCCGTCGTACAGGTTGCGCAGCGTCTCGGTCAGCACCTGCTGCGCATCGACGGCCTCCCCGAGCCCCGTGCAGGCAGACTCGAGCATAGCGCGCAGCGCCGCCGGATCCAGCGGCCGGCGCACGCCGGCATCGAGCACGTGGATGATCTGAGGGCCGGCTTCGCCGCCGCCCGCCCTGGCCTGCGCAGCGCGCTCCTGCGCCCGCCGTTCGCGGTAGAGCACATAAGCCCGCGCAACCTCATGCTCGCCGGAACGCATCAGCGCGAGTTCGACGTGGTCCTGGATGTCTTCGATATGGAAGGTGGCGCCGCCCGACTTTCCGCGCCCCAGCGCGGCAACGACGCCGCCGGTCAGCCGTTCGACCAGTTCGCGGATCCGCGCCGAGGCGGCGCCCTGGCCTCCGTTCACGGCCAGGAAGGCTTTCGTCACCGCGATCGAGATCTTCGCCGGCTCGAAGGCCACGACGGCGCCGTTGCGGCGGATGACCCTGAAATCGGTCCAGTTGCCGCCGCGTTGCTGGCCGGGATTTTCGGCTGCGCCGGCAGGCGTGAACGCGGGGATGGCGCCCTGGGTCGAGGGCAGTTCGGCGACCCTGTGCATGGTGTCGTCTCTCCTGGGACAGTTGTGGTCGAGGCGGACCACGGAGGCGCAGCGCAAGTCGTGCACCGGTTCGTGGACGCGAGGGCGTCGCACACACCACTACATATGGTGTATGCGAGACGAGATGGCGCTAATTCTAGTGCCATCGACCGACAGGGGCAAGTGCCCGGGGTCGAGGTGAGGCGGCGCTACGACGAATCGGTATCGGCGGATGCGCCAGCCCGATCGATCCCCAATGGCCTGGCCAGTCCACGCGCTTCGCGCGAGTGCAACAGCCGAGGCCAGTCGAAGCGCGGCCCCGGATCGTGCTTGCGCCCTGGCGCAATGTCGCTGTGCCCGGCGACCCAGCGCAGCGGATAGCGCTCGCGCAGCCTCGCGAGCAGCCGCCGCAGTGTCCGGTACTGGGCCGCGGTGAAACGGTGCTCGCCGTCGCCCTCGAGTTCGACGCCGATCGAGAAGTCGTTGCAGCGCTCGCGGCCGACGAAGTTCGAGGCGCCGGCATGCCAGGCACGCCGCTCGGTGTCGACGAACTGCAGCAGGCGGCCGTCGCGCCGCACCAGGAAGTGCGCCGAGACCCTCAGCTCGCGCAGCGGGGCGAAGGCCGGATGCGCGTCGGCGTCGAGCCGGTTCGTGAACAGGCGCTCGATCGCGTCACCGCGAAATCGCCCCGGCGGCAGGCTGATGTAGTGAACGACCAGCAGTTCGACGGCCGTCCCGGGCGGGCGCTCGTCGTGGTTCGGCGATTCGAGATGGCGCGCCTCCCGCAGGCGCCCGGTCCCCGAAAGCCAGCCTTTCCCAGCGAGCACGGGCCGGCGCATACGGGTCAGCGCGCCATCCGATCCTGCGCTACGGCAGACAGGCTCACCAATGCATAGCGTGGGTCGAGACTGCATCGGGCGATCACCGGGTAGCCGGCAGCCAGCTGACTGAGCCCCTCGTAATCGTCGACAAGCTCCGCATCGTCGGCACGAGCCAGCCAGTACCAGGGGGCTTGCCGATCCGCGTACTCGATGAAAGGATCCTTGCCCGCCAGGTCGCTCGGGAAATTGGCGCCGAAACGCTCTGCCCAGACGAAGGGCGGCGACTCGTTGTAGGCGACCGGATGACCGTGCCGGTCGAGCGCGGCGCCGCCCCGAGTCAGCACCAGTGCATCGGCCGGCAGTTGTTCGGCCAGTTCACGAATGCACAGCCGTGGTACCGGACTGACCGCGTCGCGCTGGCTGAGCAAGGCGCGAGTGTGCTGCGCTTCGCCCAGGACGGCCCACGAGGAAATCATCATCAGTGCTGTCACGAGAACCGCCGACACGATCCGAGCCCGGCGGGCACCCCGCAGACGCTCTTGCAGACTCTCCACGCCCGCGCCGACGAGCAGCGCAACCGGCAGAACCGACGCGACATGGTAATACCAGGCCCAGAGATCCCCCGAAGTGTCGCTGATCACCAGGTAATAGACGGCAACGCTCGCAACGAGCAACAGCACCGGCGACTGCGCGCGCCGACACGCTCCGATCAGGCAGAGCACCGCACCCGCGACCGAGCCGAGCACATAGCGCGCCTCGATGGCGAGGTTGCCCCGGATGACCGGCCACGGCTCGGCAAGTACGCCGGCATTGATCAGGTGCGTTTCGTTCGACAGCCCCAGGGAAAGCCCAGTCCGTGCGTACAGCCCGTTGGCGTGCAGATACCACAGAAGCGGCAGGACCAGCGATACGCTGATAGCCAGCATCGCCCTTGGGCTCGACAGGCCTGGAACCCCTTCGCGCTTCCATACCAGCAAGCCGCAGAAGATCAGCAGGTAGGCCGACGAAGCCTTGGCCAGCAGCGCGAACGACAGGCTCGCAACCCCGATCCACCACCATCGGCTCGAACCGGTTTCGTACCAGGACAAGGCCGCCAGCACCGTGCCGACGGTGAAGAACAAGGCGATCGCCTCCGGCTGCATCGCGGTCGCCATGACCTGGACGATCGGGCTGGCTGCGAAGAAGGTGAGAGCGAACAGCGCCGGCAGCGGCGACAGACGTCTGTGCGCCAGCCAGCCGAACAGTGCGACGGCGCCGGCAGCAAAGATCGTGGAGATTCGTCGAATCAGGGAATCGTCATAGCCGATCGCCCGGCCGGCGAGCGCCGCCAGCCACGGGCCCATCGGTGCTTCCATCTCGACCTCGCCGGTCCCCTCGCCACGCCAGAGCACTCGTGGATACAGCGGATTGATGTCCTCGTGCACGAAGGCGCGCGCAATGGACACATAGTCGGCCTCGCGCCAGGCGTTCGACGAGCGATGATCGAAGCCGAAGCCCCCGTCCTGCCACCAGTTCATGCTGACGAGCAGGCAAACGAGCGCCATCAGCCACCCGGCCCAGCAGCGCAGGGCCGGTGCGAGCAGATGCATGGCGTCAACGAGGCGCCAGTCCGCGAGGCGAACAGGCATGAGCGAACCGCTAGCGCCGATTTGCGGAACGATTCGAGTCCACGGACGAAAACTTCGAGCGTATCCGAGCAGGCAGTGTAGCGCTCGGCTCCCCGCCGTTCAACGAAGAACTGCGAGCGAGCCTGTCGCTCAGCTCAGGCCAAGCCGCTGCATTCGATAGCGCAGCGCGCGGAAGGTGATGCCCAGCAGTTTCGCGGCCGCAGTCCGGTTGAAACGGGTCTTCTCCAGCGCCCGCTGGATCGCTTCGCGCTCCAGCTGCTCGAGATAGTCGGGCAGCGAGTCCGGAATGCCCTCCTCGGAGATCCGCACGAGCCGCCGCTCGGGGACCGCAGGCGCGCCGGTCGCCGGCGCGGACTTCGTGCCTGCATCGGAGGCGAGCGGCTCGTCGGCGGCGCGCTCGTTTTCGGGCGACTCCGAGGCAGG
Source organism: uncultured Lautropia sp. (assembly GCA_937858875.1). GTDB lineage: Bacteria > Pseudomonadota > Gammaproteobacteria > Burkholderiales > Burkholderiaceae_E > Zeimonas. The sequence goes on from CALLYQ010000312.1 coordinate 5,379, forward strand.
CCGCAGGCCCAGGTCCTCGACGTTGATCGTTTCACCGCTCGAGAACGCCATCGCACGCTCGAGCAGGTTCTCGAGTTCGCGGACGTTGCCCGGAAACGGATAGCTCTGCAGATAACGCAGCGTGACCGAGGACAGCCGAGGCGGCCGCGCGAGCCCGGCGCGTTGCGCCAGCGAATCCAGGACCGTCTCGGCCAGCACCGGGATGTCTTCGGCGCGTTCGCGCAGTGGCGGCAGCTTCAGCTCGATGACGTTGAGCCGGTAATACAGATCCTGGCGGAAGCGCCCGGCAGCAACGCACTGCCCGAGATCCTGGTGCGTGGCGCTGATCACGCGCACGTCGACCTGCTCCTCCATCGTGGCACCGACCTTGCGCACGCGCTTTTCCTGGATCGCGCGCAGCAGCTTGACCTGCATCGCGAGCGGCAGGTCGGCGACCTCGTCGAGGAACAGCGTGCCGCCGCTGGCCGCCTGGAAGAAGCCGTCGCGCTCCTGGTCGGCACCGGTGAACGCGCCCTTGCGATGGCCGAAGAACTCGGCCTCCATCAGCGTCTCGGGGATTGCGCCACAGTTGCCCGCCACGAAAGGCTGGCGCGCGCGCGCGCCCGACTCGTGAATCAGACGCGCTGCGAGTTCCTTGCCCGAACCCGACTCGCCGGTGATTGCCACCGGCGCCATGCTGCGCGCGAGCCGTCCGATCTGCGCACGCACGTCGCGCATCGCCGCCGATTCGCCGAGCAGACGCCGTGCCGATGCCTGGCGGCGCGGGTCGGGCTCCGGCGCTGCCGGCTCCGGCGTGCCGCCGCCGGGCAGCGCAACCGCCGACCGAACCAGGCTGCGCAGCGCATCGAGGGCGACGGGCTTGGCCAGGTAGTCGAAGGCGCCGGCCTTGAGCGCCGCCACTGCGTTCTCGGCGCTGCCATGCGCGGTGATGACCGCGATCGGCGTGCTTGCGCCGCGCTGCGCAACGGCTGCGACCAGTTGCAGGCCGTCTCCGTCGGGCAGCCGCATGTCGGTCAGGCACAGCGCGTAGTCGCGATCGGCCAGCAGCGCGAGCGCGCTCTGCACGTCGGGCGCGCAATCGACGTCGAAAAGCTCGCGCAGATCGGCCTCGTCGTCGACGACCAGCACGCGCCGCGTCCGGGTGCCGCCGGCGCGCGCGGCACCCGCGTCGCGGGACGGATCGCGAATCGAAATGGAATCGGCTGCGGACATCTGGCAGGACCTCAGGCTGTGACGCGCTCGGCGCGTGGCTCGATGATGAAAGCGCCGGGATGTGCCCCGGACGCGGATTCGTAGCGCACCGTGGCCCCGTTCGCCGAACACAGTTCGCGCGCCAGGTACAGGCCGAGCCCGGTGCCGCGCGTCTCTGTCGTGAAGAAGGGTTCGAAGGCGTGTTGCTGCATCTCGGCGCTGAGGCCTGGCCCGTCGTCGGAGATCCGCAATTCTAGGCGATGGGGCGCTCGCTCGCGCCATGCCAGCACGACCGCTCCGGGTGCATCCGACGCGTAGCGCAACGCGTTGCCGACCAGGTTCACGAGCACCTGGCGCAGGTGGTTGGCGTCGAAGCACATCGGCTGCACCGCCTCGACGCGCAGCGCGATCCGCTGCCGGTCGACGCCGGCCTGGGCGGCGAACTCGTCGGCGAAGGCTGCCAGGAACGGCGGCATGTCGATCGTCTCGTCGCCCGGGCGGTCGCGCCGCGAGACCGACAGCACGTCGGCGATGACGCGATCGATGCGCAGCGTGTTGTCCTCGATGATTCCCGCCAGCCGCCGATTCGA